>VAZL01000650.1 GCA_005883445.1 Alphaproteobacteria bacterium
GGGAAAAGCGCAATGAAATCAACAGCGATTTTTCAAAGTGGTGCGGTCGAGAGGACTCGAACCTCCACGGGTTGCCCCGCTAGCACCTCAAGCTAGTGCGTCTACCAATTCCGCCACGACCGCAAATGAACGCGGGCCGCGGGGCCGCGCGCCGAAGCGACGGCGCTCGATGTAACAAATCAACCCGGAGCGAACAAGGGCCGCGACGTTTCGCTCGTCCGGATCGAGCGCGGACGCACGCGCGCGTGCTTGCCCAGTCCCTGTAAGTGCGCCGCTCCGCAGGTTCCTTGACTTCTGCCGCAATGCGGGGTGTTGCTTGCGCCCACACGGCTGGAGCGCTTCCAAGCCGTCACCATATAGTTTCAGGGATGATCAGTGCGCGCGACGACGTGATGGTCGGGCTCGACCGGGCTTCGAGCCCGGTGGAGTGGCGGATCAGCGAGGGCCTTGTGGCCTACGAAACCGCGCTCGCGCTCATGGAGATGCGCGCCGCGGCGATCGCCGGCGGCGTCGCGAGCGAACTCATCTGGCTGCTTGAACATCCGCCGCTCTACACCGCCGGGACCAGCGCCAAGCGGGCCGAGGTGATCGAGGCGCGCTTTCCGGTCCATCCGGCCGGGCGCGGCGGGCAGTTGACTTATCACGGCCCCGGGCAGCGGGTCGTCTACGTCATGCTCGATCTCAAGCGCCGCGGCCAGGACGTGCGCCGCTTCGTGGCCACGCTGGAGGAATGGATCATCCGCGCCTTGGCAAACTTCGACGTTGCGGGCGAGCGGCGCGCGGACCGCATCGGGGTCTGGGTGCGGCGGCCGGACAAAGGCGCCGCCCGCGAGGACAAGATCGCGGCAATCGGCGTCAGGATCAAACGCTGGGTCACGCTGCACGGCGTGGCGCTCAATATCGACTGCGATCTCTCGCACTATGCCGGCATCGTGCCCTGCGGCGTGTCCGACCCGCGTTACGGCATCACCAGCCTCGCCGATCTCGGCCACGCGGTGACGCTCGCCGAGATCGACGCGGCGCTGCGGCGTGAATTCGAGCACCTGTTCGGGACGGTTGCGCGCGGTCAGGCTGCGGCCGACCGCTTGGTTCCGAGTTTTCCCGCGACCTAGCGGCGTTCTTGCGTCACGGCGCTGAAGCTTGGGCCGCGCTAAGCCGTCGGCAATACCGCAAAGCGCTCGCCGCCGGACAGCGCAAACTCGTCGGGCGTGCCGTCGCGCTCGTCGATGCCGTCGACGCGCGCGCCGGGCGGCCCGCGGCGATAAGCCTCCACCACCTGCGCGACTGTCGCCGCCGGCCCTGCCAGCACCGCCTCGACGGCGCCATCGCGCCGGTTGCGCACCCAGCCGGCAAGTCCATGATCGAGCGCGGTGTACTCGGCGAAGGCACGGTAACCCACGCCCTGCACGCGCCCGCGGATGACGAGGTGACGGATCGCGCGCGCGCTCATCCCACTTCCCCGGTGTCCTTCGCGCGCACCCCGCGCCATCGCGACGGCGCCCAGCGCGCCAGCGAGCGAATGTAGATTTCGGGCAGCTGCCACTCGCGCGCGGCTTCGACCACCAGCGAGATGTAGCCCGGCCTGGGCGTCCCCTCCCCTTGCCGGCGCGCGATATAAACCAGCGCCATCGCTTGCACGTCGCCGCACCGCACCGGCAGTCGGCGGCGCAGGTAGAGGCCGGAATCGACGCTTTCGTAGGCGTTGATGGCGGCAAGATCGCGCGCGCTCAGCCGCCACAGCACGCCGTGCACGCGGCCGCCCGGCCGCGGCGCGATCGAGCCGAAGCCCTCGGGATTGATGACGAACCGCCAGCCCGAAAGCACCGCGATGCCGGCCGCCTCGGCGCCCCGGCAGCGCGCGCCCATGAGCGCGCGGCTCATGTTCGATCCGTAGGCGAAATGCAGCGTCAGCCTCACGAGCGCGCCGAGCTCGTCGCGGCGGGACGCGTCGCAGCCCAGATCGAGAAACCGATCGCCATCGGCATGGGCGCGACCACGAGCGCCAAAATCGCCGTGGCCACATACGCGAAGATTCCGGTCTCCGCGGTCAGCGTGGCGATGAGCAAAGGCAGGGCGAGGACATCATCGGCGCGTGCCGTCTGTTCAACATCGCCGAAGGGCACGATCAGCGCGACGAGGAGGAGGAAGAGAATCACCGCCAGCGCGTAGAGCACGGCGATCGCGGCCGCCACGCCAATTCGGCGATCGACATCCCGCAGCCGCTTGGCGTGAAGACAAAACCAGCACCAGAGCGCGATCGCTTGCGCGAGTGCAAAGGGCGCGAGCCCGACGCGCAGCATGACGGGCGGCGAGATCAAGAGAAACGAAAGGAAGGCCGTCCCATAAACCACGGCCGCACCTGCGGCGAAGGCACGCGGCGCAAGGCGGCCGCGGGCGGAGAAGAACACGGCGAGCGATTCCATCCCGCTCGATCGTGGCACGGCGCGAGGGCAAATTCACCCGTCCCGGCCCGCCACGCAACACCCGCGTGCATCACGGGCCGGCTGGGGCGGGCGTCACGCGAACTCCATGATCACCGCGTCGACGGCGAGGCTGTCGCCGGGCTTGGCCTTGATCGCCTTCACGACGCCGTCGCGCTCCGCGCGCAAGACGTTCTCCATCTTCATCGCTTCGACCACGGCGAGCGTCTCGCCGGCTTTGACCTCCTGGTCCGCGGCCTTCTTCGGCGGCATCAGCCGCGCCGCCGCGGCTTCGCGCTCGGTGTAGACATAGGCGCGCGTCTCGACCCCGCGGTGGGAGAGATCGAAGCCGTTGAGCACCGGCCGCACCTGCACCGAGATCGGCCGATCATCGATGGTGCCCGACCATACCGGATCGCCCGGCTTCCAGGCCGACGTCAGCACGTGCGTCGGCCGCGACTTGCCGCCGGCTTCGAAACGCACCACGAGGGCATCGCCTTCACGCGTGATATCGAGCGCGATCTCGCTTTCGCCGAGCCACACGGCCCGCCGCCGTTCCCGCGTCACCGCGGCTCCCGGCCGCTGGCCGGAAATGCGGCGCTTTCTCTCGCCGAGCACATGATCGATGGCGGCGGCGACCGCGGCGAGCACGCGCGCCGTCTCGCGGTCCGGGACGACCGAATGAAAGCCGGCGGGATATTCCTCGGACAGAAATGCAGTCGAGAGCTTTCCCGCTTGCCAGCGCTCGTGCTGCATCAGCGCCGCGAGAAACGAGATGTTGTGGCGGAAGCCTTCGACGTCGAAGGCATCGAGCGCGTCGGCCTGGGCGGCGATCGCCTCCTTGCGCGTTCGCGCGTGAGTTATGAGCTTGGCGATCATGGGATCGTAGTAGAGCGAAATTTCGCCGCCCTCGTAGACGCCGGTGTCGACGCGCACGGTTATGCCGCCTGCGCTGCGCTCCGCCGGCGGGCGGTAGCGCACCAGGCGGCCGATCGACGGCAGGAAATTGCGGGTGGGATCCTCGGCATAGACGCGCGTCTCGACCGCCCAGCCCGAGAGTTCCACGTCGCTCTGCTTGAGCTTGAGCTTCTCGCCCGCCGCCACGCGGATCATCTGCTCAACCAGGTCGATCCCCGTCACCAGCTCGGTGACGGGATGCTCGACCTGCAGCCGCGTGTTCATTTCGAGAAAATAGAAGCGCTTGTCCTGTCCGACGACGAACTCCACGGTGCCGGCCGAGTCGTAGCCGACGGCCTTGGCGAGCGCGACCGCCTGCTCGCCCATTTTGCCGCGCGTCGCCGCGTCGACGAGCGGGCTCGGTGCTTCCTCCACGACTTTCTGGTTGCGGCGCTGGATCGAGCATTCGCGCTCGCCGAGATGAATGACGTTGCCGTGCTTGTCGCCCAGCACCTGGATTTCGATATGGCGCGGATCGACGATGAATTTCTCGATGAACACGCGGTCGTCGCCGAAGGAGGATTTGGCCTCGTAACGCGCGCGCGCAAAACCCTCGGCGACCTCGGCCTTGGAATGCGCAATCCGCATGCCCTTGCCACCGCCGCCCGCCGACGCCTTGATCATTACCGGATATCCGATCTCGTCGGCGATCTTCACCGCGTGCTTGGCGTCGGAGATCACGCCGAGATGCCCGGGAACGGTGGATACTTTGGCTCTCGCCGCCGCCTTCTTGCTCTCGATCTTGTCGCCCATGGCGGCGATCGCCTTGGGATTGGGTCCGATGAAGACGATGCCGGCCCTCGCCAGCGCCTTGGGAAAAGCCTCGCGCTCGGAGAGAAAGCCGTAGCCGGGATGCACCGCCTCGGCGCCGGTGCGTTTGCAGGCGTCGACGATCTTGTCGATGACCAGATAGCTTTCGGACGCCGGCGGCGGACCGATGGGCACGGCCTCGTCGGCCATTTCGACGTGCAGCGCGTCGCGGTCGGCCTCGGAATAGACCGCAACGGTTGCAATTCCCAGGCGGCGCGCGGTCTTGATGATCCGGCAGGCGATCTCGCCGCGATTGGCGATCAGGATACGCTTGAACATGCCGCGATTGGGACCCCGCGAATCCGGCGCTTTAGGCTTTGCGGCGCAGCAGGGTAAATGTCAACAGCGGTTCACGGCGCGAGATAAGCAAAGGTCAACCATGCGGCTGCGCCACCCACGGCGAGGCAACCGAATGCCAGGACCGCAAGATCGGCCGCGAACCAGCCGCGGCCGATGGCCGCGCCGATGGCAATCTTGCTCACCGTATCGCTGGCGACGGCGGCGAGAATGGCGAGCACCGCCTGCGTCCGGCTCAGAGTATCAGGGGTGAGACGCACCATGGAGACGGTGACCGCGTCGACATCGACGAGCCCGACGAAGATTGCGCCGGCCACCGCACCCGTTGCGCCGAACGCTTCGCCCACCGCACGACCGAGCACGATGATCACGGCGAGGAAAACGGCAAATCCGACGACCGACAGAAGATCGAACGGATTGCGAAACTTCACGCTGCGATATTCATCGCGGTCGGCATGCTGCCAGATCATCCAGGCGACGGCGAACCCCAGCGCCGTCAGCGCGGCCGCGACGAGCGCGGGCGCGACCAATACGAGGAGTTCGACCTTGAGCGCGGCCACGATGC
>VAZL01000651.1 GCA_005883445.1 Alphaproteobacteria bacterium
CGGCGGGGCGTCGTCGATCATCTGCAGCCGGCGCGGATATTCCGGCTCTCCGAGCGCGACGAAAGCGACGCCGAGCGCTTGCGCCGCCTTGAGCTCGCGCTCGCCGTCGTGGCGGGAATGGACGCGGGTGGCGCGGCTCGCGCCGCCGCGGCGGGCAAGACTGGGGAGCGCCGCCAGCGCCGCGCGGGCGCCGCCGTAATGGTTGACCAGCGCCCGGAAGGTGCGCGGGCCGACATTGTCGCTGCGGATGAGGCAAAGCCAATCGAGCCGCTGCTCCTCGGTCAGCCGCACGCCCTCGCCGTCTTCGCCCACGGATGATCCGCCTCGGATGGAGACCTCGCCCCGGCGTACTTCATGTCCGCATCGCGGGCAACTTTGCCGCAATTGAACGAGCCGCGATTACGGCGTAGCCTTCGCGTCGCGCAGATGGCTGGGTGGATGATCTCTGGTGCCGTTTCGCGCTATGACTGCACGGTCTGCGAGCGCCTCGATGCGCAGAGGCGGACGGCCATGTGAGCTCCTTCACTCACGCGCGTTTGCGCCGGCTCTAGTATATGGGCGGGGTCGCGACTCCATGGCGCGCCCAAGACGGGTCCAGCGACCTCTTCGAGCAGGAGTCTCGGATATGGTTCGTGCCCTTCTCTCCGGCATTTCGCTGTTGGTGGCTTGCGCTCCGGCGCTCGCACAGCAAGGCGAGCCTGCGGCGGACATGCTGCCCTCGCTGAGCGCCCCCTGGCTCGCCCATCTGGCGATCACGTTGATCGGCATGATGTTCGCCGTGCGCTTGGCGTTGGAGGCGTTCGCCCGACGTTCCGTGTCGCTCGCCGACATTCCGACGGTTCCTCGCTACCTGACGAGCCCGCAGCAGTACCGGCTCGGCAGTTGGATGTTCGTGATCTTCGCCTGCGGCTTTTTCTTGCTGCTCGTCTACGAGCACAGGCAGGTGGTCGAGGTCGCCGCCGTGTTTCAAAAGGAACTGCCGCAGATCATCCACGACTGGCTCGAGGCGGCCAGAGGCGAGTCTCCTTCCTATTTGCTGATCATCGCCGGCATCGGGGCGATCTATCTCTATTTGCTGACCCGGGAGGCGCAATGGAACGTCTTGCTGATGATGCGCAACACGATCCAGAGTTGGATCAGCATCCCCGACCTCGCCAGGAAGATCGTTGCGCAGATCCAGCTGTCGTTGCACGTGCCCCCAGCGGCGATCGCCGAGCTGGTGGGCGGCTCGGCCGGACTGAGCGAGCAGGACTTTCGCAAGGACAGGAATACGCCCGATCGGCAATGGGCGGAAACCTGCTACATGAAGTGGTGGCTGACGCCGCGACAAGAAGCCGGCGAGGACGCGACCTTCTTCGCCGACGAGAGCTTCGGCTTCGAAAAGCTTCTGCGCGATTTCGACGAGACCTCCTTGGTGATGCGCAGCTGGCGATCGACCGGCGCCACCGACCCCGCGATCATCCAGCTCGCCAGGGGAGTGAAGGAGTTGCACAAGAATTTCTCTCGGCTGGTCGCGTGCTATTTGATCTATCGGAATGCGTCCAGGGAGGAATTGTGCGCGGAGGCGCGCGACTTTGGCGTCGACGTGACCGTTCCGCCGCCTGAGAATCCGCTGCGCTATTGGATCGTGTACGTCATCGCGCTCATTGCGTCGGTCTATGTCGGCGTTTACGCCTCGGCCATCGTGTACGACTGGTTCAGCGGACAGGGCGTCAATATCGGCGACTATCCCGATCGGGCGCTCGCTTGGGCCATGTACTCGTTTGCCAATTACGGAGTGGCGATCATCGCGATCCTGCTGCTTCGGTTCGTGGCACGGTCCTTGGGAAACGGGCTGCATCAGTCGCATCTGATCATGTACTGCTGGACGTTCATGGTCGCGTTCGTGGCCGGCCCGTTCGGACTGGCGGTCGCCGTCCACTACTTCGGATCCGTGCCCAGATTCGCCGGCTGGTCGTTGCTGCAGGTGTTCTACGAGATGCTCAAATCGGGCTTGGCCCCGGCGCTGGTCGCCGTTTACATCTCGTATTACCTCGATCGGCAGACCGCCCGTGATCTGCCCGATATCGATCACTCGCGCGCGACGTTTGGCTGGCGGTTGCTTAATTGCTTCGGCTTCGCCGCGGTGTCCGTGTTCCTGCTCCTGCCGCCGCTCTTGTCGCTGAAGGTGGAGCAGCCCGATGCGAACTGGGATTCGGCCAAGCTGCGTTTCATCGCCACCGGAACGACGTTCTGCGTGGCCCTCGGGCTCGCGTTGGCCGCGCAATTCGCGCTCAGGAAGGGGACGCAAACCGCTGGTCCCGTTCTCACGCCGCAGGTGAACGCGTAGCGCCGTCCCGCCGCCCGCGATCAGTTGTTGACGAGCCGCGCGAAGCGGCGTCAGATTGCGCGGTCCGGCAGGACAATGCCTCGATTTGAGCAGCCGGAATGGAGAGGACGAAGATGAAGTTCTCACTCGCCGTGCTCGCGGTCGCGTCCGCGGGCGTGTTGCTCTATCCCTCGGCGGGATTCGCTCAGCAGCAAGGAGGAACGTCGGGGGCCTCCACGAACGCGAGCAGCGAGCAGACTCAGCCGTTTCAACCCTTTTTTCCTACTCC
>VAZL01000652.1 GCA_005883445.1 Alphaproteobacteria bacterium
CGGCACACGCGCGGCAAGGTCATCGGGCACCGGACGCAACTCGATCCCGGGCGGCAGCTCCGTCCCGATATCTGCGTTGAAAGCGGAGCCGGCCTGCTGGCCCTTCAGCGCTTCATAGATAGCGCGGCGCTCATCGTCGCCGAGCGTCTTGAACGTATACGCAATCGTGATGAGCTCGTCGTCGGCCGCGTTCTTTTGTGAGAATTTCGCCGGCACCGTGTCCGTATTCGCGGGCGCATCGGGAACCGCCAAGGCACCGTTGACGAAGACCGCGTTCTGCTGCGGCTGGGCGGTCGCAGCATGCGAGCTCGGCTCTTCCTTGCCCATCTTGCCGGACGGGGTCTGCTGGGCATTGTCCTGCTGCGAGCGCTGCGGCTGCTGGGCAGCTGAAATGCCGACGCTGCCGGCAAACGCCAGCGCAAAGGCACCGGTTCGCAAGAGATCGCGTCGCATGATTGCCTCCATTTCTTTCGGCGTGAGGGTGCGCTACCTGCCGCCCTATGGATTGCCCAAACGCAGTCACGCGTCGCACGCTCGCGCGCCCCAAAATATTTCGGCGGTCGGTTCTACAGACACAACCGCCGAAGCGGGGCTTTGGTTTCAATGCCGCGAGGGCGTGGTGGTAATTACTTCGCGGCGTACCAGCGTTGCTCGCCCCGCGCGGTAGCGTCAAAGAAACACCGGTCATCGCTGTCGAGGAGCGCCGTGTCGGCGATAAATCGGTGCGTCACACGAAGCTCGCCCTGCGTGGTCGCGTAAAAGGAACACCGGTTA
>VAZL01000653.1 GCA_005883445.1 Alphaproteobacteria bacterium
ATGGGATAACCGTATTTTGCGGCAGTTGAATATCGTAGGCGAGAGGCAAACACTGCTGCATCGAAAAACCTTTAATCTCGATAGCAGCTAAATGCGCGAGGTCAGGGCCGTGAGAGGCGGGCGCGGGTGGAAGGCATGATCCGGCGACTGCGGTTGGCTTCGGGGCTCGTCATGTTCGCATACGTGACGACCCACTTCGTCAACCACAGCCTGGGTCTCGTCTCGGTCCAAATGATGGATCGCGCGCTCGAGCACATCTACGAGTATTGGGCATCTTCGCTCGGCGCCGTCCTTCTCTACGGTGCTTTCGCGACCCATTACAGTTTGGCGCTCTGGGCGCTCTGGCTGCGCCGTTCGCTCAAGATGCCGTCCGCGGAAGCGACCCAGCTGGTCCTCGGATTCTCCATTCCCTTTTTCCTCACCGATCACGTTCTGCAGACCCGCGTCGCCGACACCTTCTATGGTGCCGGTGTCGGCTACTACTCCTCGGTGCTGCAGACGTATTTCATAACCAATCCGCTGCGCGGCGTACTCCAGTTCACGGTATTGGTCGTCGCCTGGGTCCACGCCATGATCGGGCTCTGGTTCTGGCTGCGCCTGAAGCCGTGGTACCCACGCTGGCAGCCGATCCTTTACGCGTTCGCGCTCCTGATGCCGACCCTGGCAATTCTTGGCGCGCTCGAGGGCGGCCGACAGGTCATGGCGTTGGTCGAGGATCCGGCCTGGGTCGCGCAGTTTGCACAGGACCATCCGCGCCCGGCACCGGCGGATGCCGCGTTCCTTAATGACCTGGTGGTATGGGTGCGTTGCACCTTCGTCGCGGCGCTGCTTGCCGTTCTGGCAGCGCGTATGGCGCGTTGGTACTGGGAGCGCCGCCGCGGCGTCGTCCGCCTGACCTATCCGAACGGCCGCGTGGTGCAGATCGTGCGCGGCGTGTCGGTGTTGGAGGCGAGCCGGATCGCCGGCATTCCGCATGCCTCGGTGTGCGGCGGCCGCGGACGCTGCTCTACCTGCCGCATCAAAGTCGACGGCCCGAAGGAGGCGGTTCTGCCGCCCGCGTCCGAAGAGGTGAAGGTTCTGCACCGCGTCGGCGCGGCGCCCGACGTGCGGCTCGCGTGTCAGCTGCGGCCGCACGGGGATGTGCGGGTGACGCCGCTGTTGCCTGCAACCGCCCAGGCCCGGGACGGATTCAGCCGCCCAGGCTATCTCCACGGCGCCGAGCGCGAGATCGTGATCCTGTTCGGCGATCTGCGATCCTTCACCCAGCTCTCCGAAAAGAAGCTGCCTTACGATTTGGTATTCCTGCTCAATCGATACTTTGCCGAAACCGGGCATGCGATCGAGGCAGCGGGCGGGCGCATCGACAAGTTCATCGGCGACGGGGTGATGGCGCTGTTTGGTCTCGACAGCGGCGTCGAGGCGGGCTGCCGCGAGGCGCTCGCCGCCGCCAAGGACATGGCCGAGCGCATGGTGATCCTCAATCGCGCGCTGATCCACGACATACCCGAGCCGCTGCGGATTGGCATCGGCATTCATACCGGTCCCGCCATCGTCGGCGAAATGGGTTACGGCACCGCGGTCTCAATCACCGCGGTTGGCGATTCCGTCAACACGGCGAGCCGCATCGAAGCGCTTAGCAAGACCTACGCCTGCGAGCTTGTCATCTCCGAAGCCGTGGCGCAGCGCGCCGGCATCGATCTCGGGGATGCTCCCCGCCACGAGATCGAGATCCGCGGCCGGGTCGAGCGGTTGGTGGTGCGCACGTTCGCGAGCGCGCGGGATCTCCCGATTCTGGAGCGTCGAGGACGAAAGAAGGCCGAGAGCGTGGCAGCGCAGTAAGCGCCCATCGTACGTCGGTTCGGCCGCTCAGGGACACTCGGCTCCACTGTCGATCCAGGCGCGGATCAACTCACACAGTGCTTGCTGCGTGCCGGGCACCGGATCGCGCCCAAGCCCCCGGTTGCCAGCCTAAAGCAAGGACGTGAGCGCGATCGAAAATCGACGGCGGCGGAACCGGTTGGAAAAAACGGCATTAGTTCACCGAGATTACCCGGTGGAGATCGTCCCATGGGCCGTTACCTGCTGTTGTGGCTGCTCGGCGTTCCCATCCCGATCCTAATTTTGAGCTGGGCCCTTGGCGGCCTCCACTGA
>VAZL01000654.1 GCA_005883445.1 Alphaproteobacteria bacterium
TTCACCTGCTGGCCGATATTGAGCACCTCGGTGGGATGATTGACGCGCCGCCACGCGATATCGGTGACGTGCAGGAGACCGTCGATGCCGCCGAGATCGACGAATGCGCCGTAGTCGGTGATGTTCTTGACCACGCCGTCGATGACCTGGCCTTCTTCGAGATTCTGCACCAGCTCCTGGCGCTGTTCGGCGCGCGTCTCTTCGAGCACCGTGCGGCGCGACACCACGATGTTGCCGCGGCGGCGATCCATTTTCAGGATCTGGAAGGGCTGCGGCTGATTCATCAGCGGCGACACGTCGCGGATCGGCCGGATGTCGACTTGGCTGCGCGGCAGGAACGCCACCGCCCCGTCGAGATCGACGGTGAAGCCGCCCTTGACCTGATTGAAGATGACGCCTTGCACCTTTTCGTTGCTGTTGAAGGCCTTTTCCAGCTTGCCCCAGCTCTCCTCGCGCCGCGCCTTGTCGCGCGAGAGCACGGCTTCGCCGAGCGCGTTCTCCACCCGCTCGAGATAGACCTCGACCGTGTCGCCGACCTTGATGTCAGCCTGCCGGCCCGGTCCCGCGAATTCGCGCAACGCGACGCGTCCCTCGGTCTTGGCGCCGACATCGATGACGGCGAGGTCCTTCTCGATGCCCACGACCGTCCCCTTGACGACGGCGCCCTCCTGCGGGCTGCCCTGGGCAAAGGACTCTTCGAGCAGTTTCGCGAAATCTTCGCGCGACGGCGTGGCGGAACTGACGGCGGTGGCCATGAACACTCCTCAAGCTACGGCGCCGGATTGTCGTTGATGGCGTTTCGCGCGCAGGGGCCGAAAGTCGAAGAGACCTTCGGCAGCCGCCGCAAGGCTGGTTTTGCGCAGGTTGCAATTTGCCTGCGTGCGACGGTCCGGGCCCGTAACCCAGCGATCAAAACGATGATTTCATGTCCGTGCGCCACCAAAGAAGCGGGCGGAGCAGGCTCGTCCTCCATTGACGGAAACACGGTCAGCCGCGTTTCCGGCCTGCTCGGACGGCTTCGACGATGTCGATGGCGGCCCGGAATGCGGCGTCTATATCCAAATGCGTGGTGTCGAGCAAGTGCGCATCCGGCGCCGCTTTCAAGGGGGCCACCGCCCGCTGGCTGTCGCGCTCGTCCCGGCCTCGGATGTCGGCCAAGACCTCGGCCTCGTTGACGCGATCTCCCGCCTCCCTCAACTCGCGGGCGCGACGGCGCGCGCGCACTTCCGGCGTTGCGGTGACGAAGATTTTCACGTCCGCGTCGGGAAAGATGACGGTTCCGATGTCGCGGCCGTCGAGCACGGCGCCGGGCGGCGTGCGTCCGAAACTGCGTTGAAACGCCAGCACCGCCTTGCGCACCTCGGGGATGGCCGAGACCAGCGAAGCCGCCGCGCCCACCGCCTGGCTCTTGAGCGCCGGCTCGTGGAAACGGGTGGGATCGATCGCCTCGGCGGCCGCCACCGCGCGCGCGCGATTCTCGGGCGAATGGCCGGCATCGAGCAAGGTTTTCGCCACCGCTCGGTAGATCAGCCCGGTGTCGAGGTGGCGCAAGCCATAGTGGGCGGCGAGCTGCTTGCCGAGCGTCCCCTTGCCCGAGGCCGCCGGCCCGTCGATCGCGATGATCATGAAAGATCAGCCCCGAGGCCGCGCATCAAGGCGGAGAAGCCGGGAAAGCTCGTGGCAATGATGGCGGCGTCGTCGACCCGCACCGGCTTTTCGCTGGCCAACCCCATGACCAGAAACGCCATGGCGATGCGGTGATCCATGTGGGTGGCGACCGTGCCGCCGCCCGGTACCCGTCCTTTGCCGTGCACGATCAGATCGTCGCCCTCGATCTCGACCTCGACGCCGTTCGCCGCAAGGCCGGCGGCGACGGCGGCAAGCCGATCGGACTCCTTCACGCGCAATTCTTTGAGCCCGCGCATGACCGTCGTGCCTTGGGCGAAGCTCGCCGCCACCGCCAACACCGGATATTCGTCGATCATGGAGGGCGCGCGCGCCGCGGGCACCTCGACGCCGCGCAGCGCCGACGCCCGCACGCGCAAATCCGCCATCTCCTCGCCGCCGTCGCTGCGCAGATCGAGCGCCCCGATGTCGGCGCCCATTTCGCGAAGTGTCACGATCAATCCGGTGCGCAGCGGATTGGTCATCACGTCGGTCAGGATCGCCTCCGATCCCGGCGCGAGCAATGCCGCCACCATGGGAAAGGCGGCCGAGGACGGGTCGGCCGGCACGACGACGGGCGCCGGCGCAAGCTCGGGCTCACCTCGGAGCGTGATCTTGCGGCCCTGCGCGCCTTCGGCCTCGACCCTGACTTCGGCGCCGAAATGCTTGAGCAGCAAGTCCGGCGAGCAGCACCGCCGACTTGATCTGCGCCGACGGCACCGGCGTGCGATAGACGATGGGAATGGGATCGCGCGCGCCGGCGAGCGTCAGCGGCAGCCGGCCGCCGTCGGTGACGCTTAAGACGTGCGCCCCGATCAGCTCGAGGGGATCGAAAATCCGCTTCATCGGCCGCGTGCGCAGGCTGGCGTCGCCGTCAAAGGTCGCGGTGACGGGACAGCCGGCGACCGCCCCCATGACCAGCCGGCAGCCGGTGCCGGAATTGCCGAAGTCGAGCACGCCCTCAGGCGCGCGGAAGCCGCCGACGCCGACGCCGTGAACGCGCCACGCGCCTTCAGCCACGCGTTCGACCGTGGCGCCCAGCGCGCGCATCGCCTTGCCGGTGTTGAGCACGTCTTCGCCTTCGAGCAGCCCGGATACGCGGGTTTCCCCGACCGTGAGCGCGCCGAAGATGAGGGCGCGGTGCGAGATCGATTTGTCGCCGGGCACGCGCGCGCGGCCCTTGAGGGCGCCCGCGCGGCGCGCGGTGAGCGGGGATTTGGCGGCGTGGTCCAAGGACAAGCTCCGCTTGGCGCACGCGCTCTCTAGCACGGGGCCGAAAGGGCGTCATCCCGGGCGCCATCATCCGGACGCGGGGCGCGCGACGGAGTGGGCGCAAGCCGTTTGGCCGCTATTGACACCGCCATTGCGACTCGCCAAGTGAAGCACCTCATTTTAGACCCGCTCAAGGAACCGGAACCGTGGCGAAACCCGAGCTCGGCACCAAGCGCCTCTGCGGCAATTGCGGCGCGAAATTCTACGATCTCAGCAAGGATCCGATCGTCTGCCCGAAATGCCACACCGTCATGGAGGTCGCGACGGTGAACGCGCGGGCGCGACCGGAGCCCGTGGCCGCTGCCCGCGCTCCTGCGCCTGCGCCGGAAGAAGAGGTGGTGGCGCCGGAGACCGCGGAGGCCGAATTCGTCTCGCTCGAGGAAGCGGACGCGGAGTCCCAAGGCAAGAAGACGCCCGAGGGCGAGGCGGGCGAGGGCGCCGAGGAAGAGGTCGAGATCGAAGACGAGGGCATCGACGACGCCACCTTCATCGAGGAGCAGGAGGAGGGCGACGAGGACGTCACCGACATCATCGGGGACCGCGACGACGAGGAGGAAACGTGAGGCTGGCTCACGCCGGCGGCTGCGGCAGGACTTCTCCTGGTCACGGCAAGGCCGGCTGATTACAATTGATTTTAAGGTTCGGACGCGGTCGTC
>VAZL01000655.1 GCA_005883445.1 Alphaproteobacteria bacterium
GGATGCGGGAACCCCAGCGTCGATTAATCCAATCGCCGGTATTGTCGTCGGTTGCTGCGCGCGCCCCGCGAGCGGCCACGCGACCGCCGCGCCGCCGAGCAGCGTGATGAACTCGCGCCGTTTCAATTGATCGAAGAGCATTCGCTCCCCTACTAGCCCATATCGTCATCGTCTTTGGGCTGGACCTGCTGTTGCTGTTGCGCTGCCGTCTTTTGTTCTTCCGATAGCCGCTGCCAGACTTGCGCCATCTGTAACAGGACGGTCCGCCGCTCCCCGGCTGGAAAGGTGTATGCGATCTCCCAGCATTCGCCCGCGAGGCGTCGGTAGCGCGCGCTGGTCGATTCTTTAGGATGGCCCGGCATGTTACGCGCCGTTTCACAAAAAAGCAGGCCCGCCCGCGTTGGTCACCGTATCCCTTCCGGCAAATTAGGACAGTCACAAATTCAAATTAGGACAAAGGCTTCGGAATTGCTGCGTCTTTGTCAAAAATGTGTCCTTGGCCGCGCCCCGGCGCGATTCCACCGCCGCCAACGGGAGGCGCCATTGCCCAAGCCCGCGCCCGATTCGCACGATTTCAGCACGCTCGAACCAGACATTCTCGACGAGTCCATAACCGCTGCCGATCTCATGTTCATGCTCGAACACTTGCACTTCGGCAGGAATGCCCGCTCGACGCGGCAAAGCGCCTTGCTGCTGCCTGCAGTGCAGTGGCTGATGGGATGACAGAGAAAATATCCGGGCAAGAAAACCAGGGCAGAAATTCCGCAATCCACAGGTTATGGCGCGAGGTCACAGCCGCAAGTGCGCGGCCCTACGCGGGTATGTATACCCACGCCAGCGTGAGCAGAGTCAGCATGAATGAATAGATCGCGATCCCTGTGCTGTCTGAAGTCCGAGTCATTGACGTGTCCTTCCTTCTATCTGGCTAAAAATATATGACGGCGGCGGTCGGCGAGTGTGTGAACTAGGACACATTGAGGTTGATAAAAGCCGGCCGGTCCGGGAGGACGCCCCGCCTCGGCCAGCGCACGGCGGGCACGGCTGGGCGGCGCTGATGCCCTATTGAGGCTTGGTCAGTTCCGCCTCGATCATGCGCCGTCGCTCTTCCAGGGCTTTCACCTTCCCTTCCGCAGGGGCGATGACCTTCTCCGCGAGCGTTGCGAGCAACGGCTCAAGCCCCTCGTATCGGGAGACCGGAAGCACCCATTCGGTAGCGTCCTAACTCCGATCCCTTTGTCCCAATTTGATTTTGCGAGTGTCCTAATTTGCCCTGATTGGCAGCGCACCTTCATTCTTGAAGAGATACACGCCACGCCATGATCCGTCTTATTGCGTTATTGATTCTGGGAACCGCACTCGCTTCTTGTGCCAGCGGTACCCACAAGATTGTAGACATGATTCCAGAATGGGCGGGTGGTCTGCCGAAAGGCGTACCACCGCGTCCGGGAACACCCGAGTACGAGGTCTACAGGAAAGGTGTAGACGAGCCCGCCAAGGGCGGCGCGCAACCGCAAGACGCGAAAAAATCCGACGCCGCACAATAGGCCGCCTCAATCGGCGGCCTCGTCATTCATCGGGGGTCGTAGCGCGCAGGGCAGCGCGGGGGCGAGCGAGCGCCGGACGGGTTTGCCGGTAACGTTTCGTCAACTACCGGAGGGCAAGGTGCGCGCCTCGGGCGACGCATCGACGTTGGATCGCGGGGGCATTCCCGCATACCCGTCATCCCCTCGCTGACCCGGCGTCGGTGCCGCCCGCCCCGCACGTCTGCGCCTTCGAGTAGTGTCCTTATTTATTCTCCTGCTCCCGCCGCCGGCGTTCGATTATCTCCGCGATCTGCTCGTGCTCTTCCGCCATCTTCTCGAAGCCGTTTGCCCGTAGGCGTGCTGCACGAGCCCGATGCCATTTCGGTGACTCCTCGCGCGACTTCTCGCGATCGTCCTCGGTCGACATCTTCGGCCTCTTGAGGATGTGGCGCGGGGCCCTCTCAGCAAATTTGCCTCAGGCGGTGATAAAACTCGCGAGCCATCCGTTCGATCTCTGACTTCATGAAGGCCTCGGTCATCGCCTCGGCCTCTCGGACGATCTCGGTCATTTCGGTCGCGTCGAACAGATCCATCATGGTCGCGTTGCGGTCGGCGACCGGGCGGCGCTCCATCACCAGCTTGAGGATGTTCGCCTCGACGAAGGCCTTGTACGCCTTGGTGTACCATCCCGTTCGCTTCATCTCCTCAAGGTAGTCTTTCAGCGCGTCTTCAAACTTGATGGTCTTCATGGTTGCGGATCGGAAGTGCGGGACGTTTCGGCATGGACATCTTCTTTGTCGCCGCCGGACCACGGTACGTTCGGAGGCGGCCCGGCACAACCGCGGTCACGGCTTATCCCCCCGCGTTGCTGTTGGCCGCGAGCCGCGCGAGCTCCATCACGTCGGCTTCGATGAGCTCGATGTGCCCGCCTATTAGCCGGGCCGTCGCCGCGCGTTCTCGGC
>VAZL01000656.1 GCA_005883445.1 Alphaproteobacteria bacterium
GGCGTCGGTATCGGTTTCGCGAGCTTCGTCGCCGGCTGGGCGCTGCGCGACGGCATGGCGCGCAGCTTCTCGCGCATGGGCGCGGACCTCCTCGTCGTCCCGCGCGCAACGCTGGTGAACATCACCGCGAGCCTGCTCACCGTGCAGCCCACCGACGAGACGCTGCCCGCCGACCTCGGTGCGCGCATCGCGGCGATTGCCGGCGTTGCCCAAGTGGCGCCGCAGCGCATCGTCCCGGCGCTGGTCGAAGGGCACAACGTCAATCTGATCGCGTTCGACCCGGCGCAGGACTTTTCGGTGCAAAGCTGGGTCGAGGCGCGCCAGGCGGGGCCCCTCGAAGGCCTGATCGCGGGCGCCGCGCTATCCGCCCGGCTCGGCGAAACGCTCAGCGTCTGCGGGATGCCGATGCGCGTTTCCGCCCGGCTCGGCAAAACCGGCGTCGGTCCGTTCGACGAGTCCTATTTTCTGAGCTTCGCCGCGCTCGCCGACATCGTTTCGTTCTGCCGCACGTCGGACGCGCGCGCCGCCGCCAAGCCGCCACCGGCGAAGGTCGACGACGCGCCCGCGATCGACGGGATGCGCCATGGCGACGCCAACGTGTGCTCGGGAGATCTGCAGCTCGATCGGGTTTCGGCCTTCCTGTTGCAGCTTTCGCCCGGCGCCAAGATGGAAGACGTCAAGTTTGGCCTTGCCCAGCTTGCCGACGCCAAAATCGTCGAGGGCAACGGCGTGCTGACCTCCTCGCGGCAGGCGCTGAGCACGCTCCTCATCGGCATGGCCGCGTTCACCGCGTTCCAGCTCATCGCGCTGCTGATCCTGGTCTCGCTGTTGTTCTCGGCGATCGTGCAAGAACGCTACCGCGAAGTCGGCCTGTTGCGGGCGATGGGCGCGCAGCCCAATCAAGTGATGACGATCATTCTCGCGGAAGCGGCCGTCATCACCGCCCTGGGCGGCCTCGCCGGCCTCGGCTTCGGCGCCGCTGTGCTGCTGACCTTCGCCCGCTCGCTCGGCTTCTATTTCGCGCTGCTCGGGGTCCCGTTCTCCTGGCCGCCGGCGGCGGTGCTGCAGATCGGCGCGGTTCTGGCGATCGTGTTCTCGGCCGTCCTCGGTCTCGTCGGAGCCTTCCTGCCGGCATGGCGGGTGCGACGGATGGCGCCCTATGCGCTGATCCAGACGGAAGGGCGGTGACGTGACGCTCTCGGCGCAGGCGCTGACCAAGCGCTACGGCGACGCTCCCGGCTACGCCGCTGTGCGCGGCGTCAGTCTCGAGCTCAACCGCGGCGAATTCGTCTCGATCGTCGGCCGATCGGGTTCAGGCAAGTCGACGCTGATGGCCATGCTCGGTGCCTTGACCAGGCCGACGGAAGGCAAGCTGCTGCTCGACGGCACCGACGTGTGGACGCTGCCGGAAAGCGAGCGCGCAACCTTCCGCTCGCGCCATGTCGGCTTCATCTTCCAATTCCCGAGCCTGTTGTCGAACCTGACCGCGGTCGACAACGTCGCCGTTCCGGCCCTGCTCGGCCGCACCATGGAGGCCGAGGACGCGTACGCGCGGGCGCACGATCTCATCGCGCGTGTCGGCCTTGCGGACCGCGCCGACGCCTATCCCGGCAGCATGTCTGGCGGCGAGCAGCGCCGGGTCGCGGTCGCCCGCGCGCTCATCAACGCGCCGCCGCTGTTGCTCGCCGACGAACCGACGAGCGACCTCGATGAGGACAGCGAGACCGACATCATCGACCTGCTCGAACGGTTGCAGCGCACGGAATCGTTCGGCTTCGTCCTCGTCACCCACGATCTTAAGCTCGCCAAACGCGCGCAGCGCAGCTACGAGATGCGCCAGGGCACGCTCGCGGCGAGCGATCTGCCGCAGGTCGCGGCCGAGCCGCAACGGCGTGTCACCCCGGCGAAAATCCG
>VAZL01000657.1 GCA_005883445.1 Alphaproteobacteria bacterium
CGCCCAGCGGCTGACCCAGCGTGCGGGCAACGAGGTCGGATGCGCCGCCCGGGGGAAACGAGACCAGCAGCCGGATCGGCCGCGTGGGATAGGGCTGCGCCGGCGCCGCGCTCGCGAGCATCGCGAGCACGGCCGCGAGCGCGAAGCGGATGAGACACGGCAGGATGACCCTCATGGTGCGGTGTTCCGAGGCAACCGGGTCGGCCCCGTCATTTTGCCGCATGCGGGCACGTGCCGACAACCAAAGTCGAATATTCCCAGGCTTGTCGCTCGTCCGTCGAGCATCGCATAATGGCATTCACAGCGGGGCGCGGGTCTCAAAGAGAATAATCGCGCACGGTCTTTTTCCGCCGCGGCGCGTGGAGGAAGAGAGATGTCCGAGAAGATCTACGATGTTCCACCGGAGTGGAAGAAGCGCGCCTATATCGACGCCGATAAGTACAAGGAGATGTATGCGCGCTCGCTCAAGGACCCGAATGGCTTCTGGGCCGAGGAGGCCAAGCGCCTGCACTGGTACAAGGCGCCGACCAAGATCAAGAACAGCTCCTTCGGCCCCGGCAACGTCTCGATCAAATGGTTCGAGGACGGCGTCCTCAATGCCGCCTACAACTGCATCGATCGTCATCTTTCCAAGCGTGCCAAGCAGACCGCGATCATCTGGGAGGGCGATGATCCATCCCAATCTAAGCACATCACCTATCGCGAGCTGCATGACGAGGTCTGCAAGTTCGCCAATATCTTGCGCAACCGCAACGTCGCGAAGGGCGACCGCGTCACCATCTACTTGCCGATGATCCCCGAGGCGGTCTACGCCATGCTCGCCTGCGCGCGTATCGGCGCGATCCACTCGGTGGTGTTCGGCGGCTTCTCGCCGGACTCGCTCGCCGGCCGCATCTCGGACTGCAAATCCAACGTCGTCATCACCGCGGACGAGGGCGTGCGCGGCGGCCGCAAGATTCCGTTGAAGGCCAACGCCGACGCCGCCATCGCCAAGGCGGGCGGCGTCGATCACGTGATCGTGGTGCGCCGTACCGGCGGCAAGGTCGACATGGAGCCCGGACGCGACGTCTGGTACCACGAGGCCGCCAAGGTGGTCACATCGGAATGTCCGTGCGAGCACATGAACGCCGAGGACCCGCTGTTCATCCTCTACACCTCGGGCTCGACCGGCCAGCCGAAGGGCGTGCTGCACACCACCGGCGGCTACCACGTCTACGTGGCGATGACGCACCAATTGATCTTCGACTACCACGACGGCGACATCTATTGGTGCACCGCCGACGTCGGCTGGGTGACCGGCCACAGCTACATCGTCTATGGGCCGCTGGCCAACGGCGCCACCACGCTGATCTTCGAGGGCGTGCCGAACTACCCAACGATGTCGCGCTTCTGGGAAGTTTGCGACAAGCACAAGGTCAACATCATCTACACCGCCCCGACCGCGATCCGCGCGTTGATGCAGGCCGGCGACGAGCCGGTGAAGAAGACCTCGCGCAAGTCGCTGCGGCTGCTCGGCACCGTCGGCGAGCCGATCAACCCGGAGGCGTGGGAATGGTACTACCACGTGGTCGGCGAGGGCCGTTGCCCGATCGTCGACACCTGGTGGCAGACCGAAACCGGCGGCATTCTCATCACTCCCCTGCCCGGCGCGACGCGTCTCAAGCCGGGCTCGGCGACGCAGCCGTTCTTCGGCATCGTTCCCCAGATCGTGGACGCCGAGGGTAAGGTGCTGGAAGGCGCCGGGGCCGGCAATCTCTGCATCGTCGATTCCTGGCCGGGCATGATGCGCACGGTCTACGGCGACCATCAGCGCTTCGTGGACACCTATTTCAAGGCCTATTCCGGGAAGTACTTCACCGGCGACGGCTGCCGCCGCGACGCCGACGGCTATTACTGGATCACCGGCCGCGTTGACGACGTGATCAACGTCGCCGGCCATCGGCTCGGCACCGCCGAGGTCGAGAGCGCGCTGGTCGCGCATGCCAAGGTGTCGGAGGCCGCCGTAGTCGGCTACCCGCACGACATCAAGGGCCAAGGCATCTACGCCTACGTCACGCTGATGTCAGGCGAAAACCCGAGCGAAGAGCTGCGCAAGGAGTTGGTCGCCTGGGTGCGCAAGGAGATCGGCCCGATCGCCTCGCCCGATCTCATTCAATTCGCGCCCGGACTGCCGAAGACGCGCTCGGGAAAGATTATGCGCAGGATTTTGCGCAAGATCGCTGAAGACGAGTACGGCAATCTCGGCGACACCTCGACGCTCGCCGATCCGACCGTGGTCGACGATCTCGTCGGCAACCGGCAGAACAAGAAGGCGCACGCTTAGCGGACGCCCGCGCGGCTCGATCGGCGTGATTCGTCACCCGCGGGCTTGACCCTTGTAGGCAAAGCTTTTGCGAAGAGGATGGATTGCCGGGTCTAAGCGCGTTCACGCGCATCTTCCGACGCGCTAAGCCCGCAATGACGACCGAGTGTGAGCTTAGGCTGACGCGTCAGCGAGACGATGCGCCGCTGGTGTGGCGCGCGCGGCACAGTCGCCGAGATTCTTAGCCATTCACTGAT
>VAZL01000632.1:0-2631 GCA_005883445.1 Alphaproteobacteria bacterium
CAAGATCCGGGCGCCGTCGTTCGCCCATTTGCAGGCGATGGATTTCTTGAGCCGCGGGCATATGCTGGCCGATGTTTCAGCGATCCTCGGCTCGCTCGACATCGTATTCGGGGAGATCGATCGCTGACCGCCCGACGTTGCATTTGTTAGTGCGATTTGGAGACAGCCACATGACCGAGACCCTCGCAGAGAAAACCTGCACGCCTTGTCGCGGCGGCGTTCCGCCGCTTGCGCGTGATGAAGCCCTGCGCTTCCAGAGCCAGGCTCCGGATTGGGAGCTGCGCGATGACGACCGCCGCATCGAGCGCACGTTTCGATTCCGCAATTTCCGGGAAGCGCTTGCCTTCGTGCAGCAAGTCGGCGAGCTCGCCGAGAGCGAAGGCCATCATCCCGATATCAGTTTCGGCTGGGGTCGCGCGACCGTTTCTCTAAGCACCAAGAAGATCAAGGGATTGCACGAGAACGATTTCATCATGGCGAGCAAGATCGACCGCATGGCCGATCGGCCGGGTCCGACTTCAACCGGAACTCCGCGGTGACCTTGTGCGATGCTGATGGCTTGGTCGCGACCGGCGGGGTTTCGACCTTTCCATCGTTTTCGCGATGAGTATCCGTGTCGTCACGGTTTTCGGCGGAACAGGCTTTCTCGGCCGCCGCGTCGTTCGACATCTCCGCGAGCACGAGTTTTCCGTTCGGATCGCCTCACGGCATCCGGACCGCAGTCGCAAACTTTTCGGTTGCGATGATCCGTGTCTTCAGTCGGTCGAGGCCGACATTCGAGACGAGCGGAGGGTTGCCGATGTGCTGGCCGGCACCCACGCGGCGGTCAATGCGGTCAGCCTTTACGTCGAACGCGGACAAGAGACTTTTCATTCCGTACATGTCGAGGCGGCGAAGCGGGTGGCGGTTCAGGCGCACCGGGTAGGTGTCGAACGGCTGGCCCACGTCTCGGGCCTCGGGGCCGATGTTGCCTCGCCATCCCTCTACATCCGCAAGCGCGGGGAAGGCGAACTGGCGGTGAAGGCCGCATTCACCGACGTAATCCTCTTTCGTCCGGCGGTGATGTTCGGACCGGACGACGCATTTCTCACCACCATCCTCGAACTCCTGCGCCGGCTTCCGATCTATCCGATGTTCGGCCGCGGCCGCACCAGATTGCAGCCGGCCTACGTGGAAGACGTGGCGGAGGCGATCGCACGGGCCCTGCAGCGGACGCAAACGCATGCCATCACGTTCGAGTGCGGCGGCCCTTGTGTCTACTCGTATGAGGAATTGCTCAGCGCCCTTGCACGCAAAGCCGACCTCAAGCGCATCTTGATTCCACTCCCGTTCGCCGCTTGGTGGGCACTGGCATGGACTGCAGAACTGCTCCCGAATCCGCCCGTCACCCGCAATCAAGTGGAGCTGATGCAGGTCGATAACGTGTGTTCGCCGGGGGTGCCCGGATTTGCAGAACTTGGAATTTCGCCGCACTCGGTGGAGAACATGCTCGAGCAGACGTTGCGGAGTCGCTAGGGCAGCCTGCCGGACGGAAGCGCGGCTCGCATGAGCTGGAAACCAAAGCTCGTCTTCATTGTGACGAGACTGGCACTGTGTGTACCCACCATCGATACGCCCGAATCTAGTTTTCGGAAGCGATAGCGCGGTTGCTTGGGCCATGCGGCGACGCTCTGTTACCCATCCCCGCTCGTCAAACCGGGCGTGCCGATTTCCGGCACCAGAGAAATACAACTTAATTGCTCGCTGGCCGTGCTAGAATGGCGAGTCAAGTGAACAAACAGGAGGATCGCCATGTCGAAGGCTCAAAAAGGAAATAAGGAAAAAAAGAAACCGAAGGCGGACAAGAACCAGCCTAAGACCCATGTGTCGCCTTACAAGGCGGCGCAAGGCCAGGGCAAGCCGTCCTTCAACCCGTTCGCGAGAAAGACCTGAGGCTAGATTCGGTTGCAAGGTCGGGTGCGCGGTTCACCGCGCACTCGCCTCGCCCTGACCAGTTCTGGGCGCTCTTAGAGAACGGCATAAACTGGACCACGCACTATTTCGAGCCTCGATTGAACAGGGATTGTGTTAGTCGCGCCTTTGTCTTCAAAAGAAGACGCCCTACGCCAAGAATGCGATTTGATGCAGCGGAAATGCGTTATGCGCTTTGTCAAAGGACCGAACGACGAAAAAATCGGCGCTATCGCCATTATCAAATGGTGTAAGCGTCATCGAACACCATTGATTCCACGTAGGCTGGTGGGCCGCATCCGGAGTTGCTGACTCGTCACGGGTTTAGGCCTATTTAGAACCAAATAGCCCTTGGAGGAGTACCATGCAAACCCCCGTCGAGATCGATTTCCAAGGTATGCGCGGGAGGCCGGAGGTCCAGGCTTCGATCCAGCATCACGTGGCCGAGCTGGAGCAGCGGTATGGGCGCGTGACGGCGTGCCGGGTAGTGCTGAAAGGGCCGGGCGGCCATCAACGGACCGGCGGTCTTTACGAGGTCAACATTCGTCTGGCGCTGCCGAATGGTCGCGAAGTCAACGTCGCGCGCACTGCGCAGGCGGACGAGCGCCTCGCTGATCTGTCATTTGCCATCAATGATGCCTTCAAGCATGCGCGGCGACAGCTGCAGGATCATGTTCGCCG
>VAZL01000632.1:2665-3911 GCA_005883445.1 Alphaproteobacteria bacterium
TTTGGATTCCTGGAGGCGGCCGATGGTCACGAAGTCTATTTTCATCGCAACAGCGTGCTCGACGGCGGGTTCAGCCGGCTTGCCGTGGGAACGCACGTCATCTTCGCCGAGGAGATGGGCGAGAAAGGACCGCAGGCGAGCACCGTGAAGCTGCTCGGAAAGCACAGACTACGGCTATGAGCCGTTCCGCCACGCCGGCCCGAAGCAAAGTCGGTTGGGAGCATTGCATTGGATCGACGCCGCCCCGCGGCAGGTTGAGATTTACGCCGCTTTCTTGAGCGCCTTGGTGAACCTTTCTTTCACCGGCTCGAAGGTCTCGGTCGTGACCTCTGCGCGAGCGCACCGAGTTCCTTGGTTTGGGCGGCGACCGCCTCGAACTGCTTGCGCGAATGCGCCGTTGACAACTCGATCACCTCGGAGAACGATTTCACCGTCATCAGTTCGGTGCAGAAGTCGAAAGCTGAATTGGTGTTGACGCGCGTTGCCTCGATCACTTTGAGGCCGTAGTCGGATGCGCCTGTGGTGGCGATCGCATAGGTGTTCTCGAGACGACCCTATTCCAGCGCAGGCCTCCATGCCGATCAGGCACGCGGACATATTGGCAAAGCGTGCCTCGACCTGACCACGCGACCACTTCTGGCGTAGCACGATTGCGCCAACTGCGTATGCAGCTCTCGGTCGCATCCGGACATTCAAACGAGGCAAGGTCGTCCTCTTTACGCGCAATAGCGCATCATTGTCGTCAGCAGCGATTCCTTCCCAGGGCACATCGCTCAACTAGACGCCAGGGGACTCGCGATCCATCATGTACCGACGGCCTCCGTCCCGATGGGAATCACTCTTCCCGATCCTTCTCGACGGAAATACGGAAGCCGCGTTCAGTGCCGAGTTGGTGACCGCAGTCAGCACAGAAATAGGGATGGGCTTCGTCCCAACCTCCATCTGTTGGCAGGCGATGAACGGTAACCTGATTCCAGGTGTCGCACTTAGAGCAGTGCTTTTTAAAGGTGCGAGAAATTTCGTCTGGATCGTGGCTCACCGCTGCTCTCCATCATTCTAAGCAGCTGAGTTGGCTGATCGCTAAGCTCCACGCTGTCCGCGAGTCTTGCGAGTAGGACACATTCGCGCACTTAACCCTCAAATTCTTTCGCCATGGGCATGCACTCCATTGCCTATTGCCTGTCCCTTCTCAAAACCTCACCCACGGCAGGAACCGTGGTGGTTTCCGCCCAATGAGCGGCTGGAA
>VAZL01000633.1 GCA_005883445.1 Alphaproteobacteria bacterium
TCGAGCGCGACGACGTCATCATCGTGGCGTCGGTGTCGTGCATCTACGGCATCGGCTCGGTCGAGACCTACTCGGCCATGACCTTTACGCTCAAGCAGCGCGAGCGCATCGACCAGCGCCAGCTCATCGCCGACCTGGTCGCGCTGCAGTACAAACGCTCGGCCGGCGACTTCTACCGCGGCTCGTTCCGCGTGCGCGGCGACGTGATCGAGATTTTCCCCGCCCACTACGAGGACCGCGCCTGGCGGGTGTCGCTGTTCGGGGACGAAATCGAGTCGATCCACGAATTCGATCCGCTCACCGGCGCGAAGACCGACGAATTGGAATTCGTGAAGATCTACGCCAACTCGCACTATGTGACGCCGCGCCCGACCTTGCTGCAGGCGATCGCCGGCATCAAGCAGGAGCTCAAGTGGCGCCTCGACCAGCTCAACGCCGGCGGCCGCTTGTTGGAGGCGCAACGGCTGGAGCAGCGCACCCTTTACGACCTCGAAATGATGGAGGCGACCGGCAGCTGCGCCGGCATCGAGAACTATTCGCGCTACCTCACCGGCCGCAGGACGGGCGAGCCGCCGCCGACGCTGTTCGAATACGTGCCCGACAACGCGCTCGTTTTCGTCGACGAGAGCCACGTCACCATTCCCCAGCTCGGCGGCATGTACCGCGGCGACTTCCGCCGCAAGGCGACGCTCGCCGAATACGGCTTCCGGCTGCCCTCGTGCATGGACAACCGCCCGCTGCGGTTCGAGGAATGGGACGCCATGCGCCCGCAAACCGTCGGCGTCTCAGCCACGCCCGGTCCGTGGGAGATCGAGCAGGCGCACGGCATCTTCGCCGAGCAGGTGATCCGTCCCACCGGGCTGATCGACCCGCCGGTCGACGTGCGGCCGGCGCGCACCCAGGTCGACGATCTCGTCGGCGAGGTGCGCCAGGTGGCGGCCGCCGGCTACCGCGCGCTCGTCACCGTGCTCACCAAACGCATGGCCGAGGACCTCACCGAATATCTGCACGAGCAGGGCATTCGCGTGCGTTACATGCACTCCGACATCGATACGCTCGAGCGCATCGAGATCATCCGCGATCTGCGCCTGGGCGCGTTCGACGCGCTGGTCGGCATCAACCTGTTGCGCGAGGGCCTCGATATTCCGGAATGCGCGCTGGTCGCGATCCTCGACGCCGACAAGGAGGGATTCCTGCGCAGCGAGACCTCGCTCGTTCAGACCATCGGCCGCGCCGCGCGCAACATCGACGGCCGCGTGATCCTCTATGCCGACACCGTGACCGGCTCGATGGAGCGCGCCATCGCCGAGACCAATCGGCGCCGCGAAAAGCAGGAGGCATTCAACGCCGCCAACGGCATCACGCCGGAGAGCGTGCGCCGCGGCATCGCCGACATCATGGAGTCGGTCTACGAGCGCGACCACGTGCTGATCTCGACCGGCGGCGGGCTTGCCGGCATCGGCGACGAGGACACCGCCACCATCGGCCACAATTTCGAGGCGGTGATCGCCGACCTCGAGACGCGCATGCGCGCGGCCGCCGACGATCTCGATTTCGAGGAAGCCGCGCGGCTGCGCGACGAGATCAAGCGCCTGCGCGCGACCGAGCTCGCGGTCATCGACGACCCCACCGCCAAGGCGGTCGCGATCGCGCGCAGCGGGTCACCTTCTCCCCGCACGCGGGGCGAGGGTCCGCGCAAGCCCACGCTCGACGAGATGGGCCCCGGCCCCGACAAAGAATCAAAGCCTTATCGGCCCGGCCCGCGCTCGACCTCCGGCCGCGCCGGCATGCGCGGCGGCTGGCGCCCGCGGGGGCGGTAGCGCTGTTCTCATCCGGTTAGATTTTCGTTGCTCACTGGGCGATCAGCGTCACCCGCGGGCTTGACCCGCGGGTCCATCGTCTTCGAAAAATTTTGCGAAGATGATGGATTGCCGGGTCAAGCCCGGCAATGACGAATGGAGTATGATGCGCGCAACGGGATGACACCGAGGAAGCGAACCATGCCTCGCGTCGTCGGCATCGATCACCTGGTGCTCAGCGTCGGCGACTTCGCGCGCTCGAAGGAGTTCTACCGCAAGCTGCTCGGCTTTCTCGGCTTCAAGCTCAAACACGACTACGCCGACATGGCCGGCTGGAGCAACGGCAAGACGCTATTCTGGATCGCCGCCGCCGACGCGCAGGGGCGAAAGCGCAAGTACCGCAAGGGCGACATCGGCTTTCACCACTACGCCTTCGAAGTCGCGAGCCGCAACGACGTGGATGCGCTCGGCGCCTTCCTCGAAGAGCACGGCATGACCGTGGTCGATCCGCCCGGCGAATATTACGGGCGCTCCTACTACGCGGTCTATTTCACCGACCCCGACGGCATGAAGCTCGAAGCCATGGTGTACAAGCCGCCGCCGAAGCAACGCCGGGCGGGGAAATAGGTTGGGACCGCGAATTTAAGCTTCGCTCGCGGGCGCGCGGGCGATGGTCGCGTTCATCGCTTGTTTCTTGAGCGGATAGTCCGGACTCTCGTAAAGCTCGCGAATGTCCGCGTGCCCGAGCCGCGCCTCGTCGATCTCGATGAAGGCGCCGAGCAAGGCCAGTGGCGGGAGCTCCTCCATTGCAAACTGGATTGCGTGCG
>VAZL01000294.1 GCA_005883445.1 Alphaproteobacteria bacterium
GAAACCGGCAAGGCCCTGCTCGGCGACCGTGGGCACATCGGGTAGCGCCGACGGCCGCTTCGCCCCGGCATTGGCGAGCGCGCGCACCTTGCCCGCCGCGATTTGCGGCAACACCACCGGCATGAGGTCGAAGAACATCTGGACGTGGCCGGCGATGAGATCGTTCATCGCCGGTCCCGCGCCGCGATACGGCACGTGTACGATATCGATGTTGGCCATGCTCTTGAACAATTCGCCGGAGAGGTGATTGGTCGTACCGTTGCCGGCCGAGGCGAAATTGAGTTTGCCCGGCTCTTTCTTCGCCAGCGCGATCAACTCCTGCACGCCGTTCGCCGGCACGCCGGGATTGACGATCAACACGATGGGCGCCGTCGCAAACAACGCGACTGGAGCGAAGTCCTTGGCCGGATCGAAGGGAAGCTTGCTATAGAGGGTCTGGTTGACGGTGAGCGGCCCGGGCGCGGTGAACAGGAGCGTGTAGCCGTCCGGCTCCGCCTTGGCGACGAAATCGCTGCCCGTGTTGCCACCGCCGCCCGAGCGGTTCTCGACGATGACTTGCTGTCCAAGATCGTCGGTGAGCTTCTGCGCCAGAATTCGCGCCATCACATCGACCGATCCGCCCGGCGGGTATGGATTCACGATGCGAACGACGCGCTCGGGATAGGTCTCCGCCGTCGCCTGAACGGCGAGCCCGAGCAGCCATAGCACCATGATCGAGATCAAACGCCAGACTTGTGGCATCCGGTTACTTTCCACGCGCTCTCCTTCTGTGCCGGCAGCCGAAACTATGCCATTTCCCCCATTGCCCACCAGCGCGTATGTTGGCGAGACTGTGCGAGGAATGAGCCGATGAGCAAGCTGCGTCTCACATTTGCGTGCGGTCCTTATGACCGCACGCTCGCGCTCCGCGACGGATCGGTGCAACCCGAGGGCATCGAGCTCAATTACATCGCCTCGCAGCCTCCCGACATTTTCTGGCGCATGCTGCAATTCAACGAGTTCGAAATCTCGGAAATGTCGCTGTCGAACTACGCCACGCTGGTGAGTACCGGCAAGGCGCCGTTCGTGGCCATCCCGGCATTTCCGTCGCGGGTCTTCCGCCACGGCTACTTCTTCATCAACACCGACAAAGGGATCAAGACGCCGGCCGACCTCAAGGGCAAGCGCGGGGGCGTCCCCGAATACACCATGACGGCGGCGGTCTATATGCGCGGCCTGCTGCAGCACGAATATGGCGTCAAGCCGAGCGACGTCGAATGGGTCCAGGGCCGCGCCGATCGCCTGGGCCGCAAGCTGCCCGCGGACATTCGCCTCACCCAGGCGCCCCCGGGAGCCGAGCTCGGCGACCTGCTCGAGCGCGGCGAGATCGACTTCATGATGACCGCGAACAATCCGCTCGCCTTTCGCCGCGGCTCCCCCAAGGTGCGCCGGCTGTTTCCTAACTACCCCGAGGTCGAGAAGGACTATTACCGACGTACCAAGATCTACCCGATCATGCACACGGTGGTGATCCGAAACGACGTCTACCAGCGCGATCCGTGGGTGGCATTGAGCATGTACAAGGCGCTCTGTCGCGCCAAGGAACTCGCCTATCATCTGTTGGCGGACATGGGCTCACCCAAAGTCTCATCCGCATGGCTGCAGCCGCTGATCGAGGAGGAAAAAGAGATTATCGGGTCGGATTGGTATCCCTACGGCATCGAGGCGAACCGGCCGACGATCGAAGCCCTGCTCCAGTATACCCACGAGCATGGGCTGACCGACCGCCTCGTCAAACTGGAGGAACTGTTCGCACCGAGCACGCTGCGCGACATCCCGCTGAGCGAGGGCCAGCACGTGTAAGAACCCGACCGCTTGGCTCGCCATCATCACATTGGCGCTGCCGAGAACCAGGGGTTATGGCTCGCCCGCGTTCGCAGCAACGGCAACGACGTGAGCCGGACCCGGAATAAACGAGACCAAAATCGAGGAGGACAACGATGACCATACCGCAGCTGATGCCGTGGATCGGCGGGCCGGTGAAGTTCGAAGCCGGCCTCTCGCCGCTCGTGTGTCCGATCGATGAGACCGTGGCCTCGCAAATCATCGAGTCCGACGCCAAGATCGTCGACGCCGCGGTCAAGCACGCCCATGCGGCATTCCTCAAGCATCAGGACGCCACCACCGCCAAGCGGGTCGAGTGGCTGTTGGCCGCGGCCGACGTCATCGACAAGATCGAAGGCGAATTGGTCCGCTCGCTTATTCGCTTCATCGGCAAGCCGCGCCGGGCCGCGACCTTCGAGGCCAAACGCGTAGGCACATTCATGCGCGCCTGCGCCGCGCAGGTACCCCACCTCATGGGCGAAGTGTTGCCGCTCGACGTGACCCCGGCAGGCGCCGGCCGCTTCGGCTTCACGACGCGCGTGCCCTACGGCGTGGTGGCCGCGGTCACCCCGTTCAACGGGCCCGCCAATCTCCTCATTCAGAAAGTCGCCCCGGCGCTGGCGGTCGGCAATGCGGTCGTGGTCAAGCCGTCGCCGCCCGGCACCGAAGTCGCGTTGCTGATGGCGCAAGCTGTGAAGACCGCGGGCGTGCCCGACGGGCTCTTCAACGTCGTGCCCGGCGGGCGCGAGACCGCGAAGCTCCTTGCCGCCCATCCGCTGGTGGCCGTCGTCACCGTCACCGGCAGCACAGCAGCCGGCAACGAACTGGCCCGCGCCGCGGGCGCAAAGAAATTCATCGGCGAGCTCGGATCCAACGCCGCGAACATCGTCTGCGCCGATGCCGACCTCAACGATGCCGCGACGCGCATCGCGGGCGCGGCGTTCGAGGCGAGTGGCCAGCAATGCATCTCGGCGCAGCGGGTGATCGTCGAGCGGCCGGTATTCGATCGCTTTCTCGAATTGTTCGTCGCGGCCGCCAAGAAGCTCAAGGTCGGCGATCCCGACGACACCGCCATCGACGTCGGGCCGATGGTGAGCAGCGCCGCCGCCGACCGTGTCGAAGCCATGGTCAAGGACGCCGTTGCCAACGGCGCCAAGCTCGTGCTCGAGCCCGAGCGTCGTGGCGCCATTCTCGGACCCGCGATCGTGGCGAATGCGCCACCGCAGGCGCGCCTCATGCGCGAGGAGGCGTTCGGTCCGGTCGTCGTCGTGCAAAGCGTCGCCGATGTCGACGCCGCGCTCGAACTCGCGAACTCCTCCGAATTCGGTTTGCAGGGGGCTTGCTTCACCACCAACCTCGAGACCGCGTTCAAGGTTTCGCGCAAGCTCAGGGTCGGCTCGCTCTGGATCAACGACGCCAGCCGCTTCCGGCTCGACACCTATCCCTTCGGCGGCGTGGGCGCGAGCGGCTTCGGGCGCGAAGGCGTGCGTTACGCGATGGAGGAGCTCTCGCAATGGAAGTTCACGGGCATGCGCCTCAATCCGCAGTAATCGACATATGACCTCGGTCGGCCTCATCGGCTGCGGCGGCATGGCGCAAGACGTGGTCGCCGCCTTGTGCGGCGCCCGCACGACGAGCGGAGTGCGCATCATCGGCGCGCTCGCCCGACCTGGCCGCGGCGGCGAGGCGCGGGCGAAGCTCTGCGGGATCGACATCGTCGAAGCGCTCGATGAGCTGCTCGCGCGCAAGCCCACCCTCGTCGCCGAAGTTGCGGGCCAGGCGGCGGTCGCCGAACATGCCGACGTCGTGCTGCGTCGCGGGATCGATTGCCTGCTGATTTCCGTTGGCGCGCTCGCCGATGCGGCGCTGTTGCTGCGGCTCAAATCGGCCGCGCGCGACGGCAACAGCCGCATCTTGTTGCCGGCGGGCGCGGTCGGAGGCATCGATGCCATCGCGGCCATGCGCTTCGCCGGCCTGACGTCGGTGCGTTATCGCTCGCGCAAGCCGCCATTAGCCTGGCGCGGCTCGCCGGCGGAGCGCCTGGTCGATCTCGGCAAGCTCTGCGAGCGAACCGTGCTCTATACCGGCACGGCCGGGGAAGCCGCGTTGCTCTATCCGCAGAACGCCAACGTCGCCGCCGCGGTGGCGCTGGCCGGACTGGGATTCGACGCCACCGAGGTGGAGCTCGTCGCCGATCCCGACGCGCCAGGCAATGTCCACGAAATCGAGGCCGAGGGCGCGGCCGGACGTTTTGCGATCCAGCTCCAGGGCAAGCCGTCGCGCACGAATCCCAAAACCTCCGCCCTCGCGGCCTTCAGCGTCGCGCGGGCGCTGCTCAACGAACAAGCGACAATCGTCATCTGACATGGACCAGAAGCGCACGACCAACGCCTTCATCGGGAGCGCGATCGAACGCGTCGAGGATTTTCGCCTGCTGCGCGGGCGCGGCCAATTCGTCGACGACCTCGCGCGCGAAAATCTTCTGCACGCCGTGATCCTGCGCAGTTCGGTGGCGCACGGCCGCATCCGCTCGATCGAGACCGCTGCCGCCCGCGCCCGGCCCGGCGTGCACGCCGTCATCACGGCGGCGGACATCGGCGCCGTGGTGCCGGCCATTCCGTTGCGGCAGGACTCCTCGCCAGCCTTCACGCCGTTCGAGCAACCGGTCATCGCCCACGACAAGGTCCGCTATGTCGGCGAACCCGTCGCGGTCGTGTTGGCCGCGAGTGCCGCCACTGCCGAAGACGCCCTCGATGCCATCACCCTTGCGATCGAGCCCTTGCCGGCGGTCGTCACCAGCGCCGACGCCGCAACTGACGACATCCTGTTGTTCGAAGCCGCGCCCAGCAATCGCGCGCTCACGCTCACCGGCGTGCGCGGCGACGCGGATGCGGCGTTCGCCGACGCGCCTTACGTCAGGCGCGAGAGTTTCCGCACCCAGCGACACATGGCACTACCTTTGGAGCCGCGCGGGCTGCTGGCGGAATGGGACGGCGCGCGCGGCCGCCTCACCGTATTCGGCGCGGCCAAGGTCGCCTTCCTCAACCGGCGCATATTGGCGAAGCAGATGGAGCTGCCCGAAAGCGCGATCCGGATGGTGGAAAACGACGTCGGAGGAGGCTTCGGCGCGCGCGGCGAATTCTATCCGGAAGATTTTCTGATTCCGTTCGCGGCGCGCCTCACCGGCCGGCCGGTGAAATGGATCGAGGATCGCCGCGAACACCTCAGCGCCACCAATCATGCGCGCAATGCCGAATGCGAGCTGGAGATCGCCTGCGACGCGGATGGCACGATCCGGGCGCTGCGCGGTCACGCCTGGACCGATCAGGGCGCCTACATCCGCACCAACGGCCCGACCGCCGCGCGCAATCTCGCGCAAGTGCTCACCGGCCCCTATCGCATCCCCCATGTCCGCATCGACGTCTCGCTGATGATGACCAACAAGACGCCAGCGGGAACCTACCGCGGGCCGGGGCGCTACGAAGCCGACTTCTTTCGTGAGCGGCTGTTCGACATCGCCGCGGCCGAGCTTGGCCTCGATCGGGTCGAGTTCCGCAGGCGCAACCTGCTGACGGAGGCCGAGATGCCGTACCGGCTCGCCACCGTCGAACCTCTCGCGATCGAGACCGAAACCGATAGCGGGGATTACGGAAGCACGCTCGCGCGCTGCCTTGCGGAAATCGATTGGAGCGCGAAGGCGCCGATGCAGGGCAAGCTGATCGGCGGGCGTTACTACGGCACCGGCATCGGCTGCTACCTCGAGGGCGGCGCGTCGGGCCCCAAGGAGAGCGCGCGCCTCGTGCTCGAATCGCAAGGCAAGGTCTCGGTCTATGTCGGTTCTTCATCCATCGGCCAGGGCCTCGAAACGGTCTGTGCCCAGATCGCGGCGGACGCGTTGGAAGTGCCGATGGCCGACATCACGCACGTGTTCCACGGCTCCACCGATCACGTGATCGACGGCTACGGCTCCTACAGCTCGCGCGCGGTGGTGATGGGCGGCAATGCCATCGTCGCGGCGGCGGCAAAGCTGCGCGATGCGATCCGGGCGGCAGCGGCCGAGCGATGGGGCTGCGCGGCGAAGGACGTCGAGATCGACGCGGGGGCTGTGCTCGGTGCCGACCGGCAATCGCTTCCGCTTGCCGCCTTTGCCGGAACTTCGGCGGAAGCCTCCTATGCCAGCAACAAGCGAACCTATAGCTACGGCGCGCACGCCGCCCACGTCGCCGTCGATCCCAAGACCGGGCACGTGGAACTTCTCGACTATGTCGCGGTCGAAGACGCCGGCCGCATCATCAACCCGCTGACCCTGCACGGGCAGGTCGTGGGCGCCATCGTGCAAGGTCTCGGCGGCGCGTTCCTCGAACATTTCATCTACGATGAAGACGGACAATTGCTCACGGGCTCGCTCGCCGACTATCTCCTGCCGACGGCAAGCGATTTTCCGCACATCCGGGCGATTGCGCTCGAAGAGAAGCCCTCGCCCAACAATCCGCTCGGCGCCAAGGGCGCGGGCGAGGGTGGCATCATTCCGGTCGGCGGCGTCATCGCCAACGCAGTCGCCGCCGCGCTCGGGTCGCTCGGGGTCGAGCCGCGCGAGCTTCCGCTGTCGCCGCCGCGGGTGTGGGAGCTTATCCACCAACGAACTGCCGCGCGTTGATTTGCTTGCTCAGAGCTGGATTCCCGTCGCGCCAGCGCGGCTGAGGCCCAACGCCAAGATGCGCTGGATCAGATCGGGATAGTCGAGGCCGTCGTGCTTGGCCGCCGAGGCGAACTCCTCGCTGCGGGCAATCTCGGCATTGGGGTTGGCTTCGATGTAATAGGGAATGCCATCGGCGGAGAGGCGGAAATCGATGCGCGCATAGCCGTCGAGGTCGAGCGTGCGATAGATGCGCTTCGCTGCGCGCTTGATCGCTTCAACGAGCTGCGGCGAGAGGTCCTTGGCCGGGCCCACCTCGATGTTGTGGCGCTGCTGGTATTGCAGATCGTGCTTGACCTTTTCAGTGGCGATGAGCCGCGCGCCTTGCGGCATGGTGCCGAACTCGAGCTCCCAGATCGGGAACACGCGAAGCCGCTCATTGCCCAACACTCCAACATAGAGCTCGCGACCCTCGATATATTGCTCGGCGATGGCCGCGGTGCCGATGCTTTCGTGGATGAAGCTCACGCGCTCGGTGAGCTTTTCATCGCTGTCCACTACGGACGCCTGCGAGATGCCCCACGAGGCATCCTCGTTCAGGCTCTTTACGATGAGCGGGAAGGCGAGGCGCGGCGGGCGGCGGATTTTTCGCCGCAGCGGGAACACGGCAAAAGCCGGTAACGGAATGCGGTGGTAGATCAGAAGCTTCTTCGACAAATCCTTGCCGCGCGCGAGCACGAGTCCGCGCGGATTGCAGCCGGTGTAGGGCATCCGCAACAACTCGAGATAGCTCGCGACGTTCTGATCGTAGACGGCTTCCCCGTGAAACTGCTCCAGCAGATTGAAGACCACATCCGGCTTCCAACTCTCGATTTCGTCGCGGATCGGCTTGAGCTCGTTCTCCACGCCGAGCGGCCGCACTTCGTGACCCGCCTCACGCAGCGTGCTCGCGACGTCGTATTCGGTCTTCCACTCGTTGATTTCCTGTTCGGTATGCCCCTTGAGCGAATCCGGAGGCACCAGTTCCGGATGCACGAGCACCAGAACGCGAAGGCGCTTCATAACGCCAGCCATTGTCGCCGCGACGGACTGTAAAGCGAGTGCACCGTCTTTGCCGTCAACAAGACGATGAATTCCATTCTCAGCTGTCGCTCGGAACCGACCGCACGAAGCTTCAGCTCGCGGCAGCGGCCGATCATATCATCGAAAACAGAGTCCAGCGTCAGCTCATATTCGCCCGTCCACTTCGAAACGAGTTGTCTAATCTTGGCGCGGTTGCGCCGTAGAAATGCGGAGGCCGTCGGCGAGCGGCGATGTCTCGGATCGGCGGAGAAGATGCGTCGAAGATCGCGATCGTAGATCTTCGGATAGTCGATTGCATGGTGCGCCTGTTTCTTTTCATAGTGCTCGGCCAGGGTCTGCGTCAGCTGGCTCAGCGGCTCGACCCGCAGCCGGCGCGTGACGAGCGGCTTCTGTCCGGCGATCTCAGCCATCAGCTCGTCGACATATTGCAGTTTCTTCAGCGCGGGCCATCGGGCATAGCGCCTGCGCCAGATCGAGCGGGGCGTCAGCCACACCGCAAAGGTCTCGGCGAAATCCTCGTCCGGGTGGCTCTGTGCGTACCACAGCGGCAGATGATTGACGTAGCGGCGACTGGCCGGATTTGGCCGATAATATCGTGGGTAGCGCCTCGACGATGGGCCGAACAGCTCCCGCCAGCGGCGCCGGCGGTGCAACTGATAGGCCACCTGCACTACATGGCCGGCTTCGTGGCGGAGAATGCGCATACAATCCGCCACCGTTCCCCCTTCGACGTCGATCATCCTTTTGCGCTCGAGCCGCATCAGGCGGGGATGGGTGAGATAGAAAGGAATCGCAATGCCGGGGGTATCGTCGGGGCTGAACCATTCGTTCGATATCCAGGCGTGCGGCCTGATCCGAGCCAGGTACCGGCGATGGTGACCTTGAGGTCCTTGAAGCGTAGCTTCAAGAGCTCACTGTCCGGCAATGAGTTCCAGGCAAAGCTACGCGGCATGGCGCTTCGAAACCCCAGAAAGCGTCGTCATTTTCGATGGTGCCGATGATGACTGACGACCATATGCGATCGCCAAAGCTATACCATCAACGCGGGCGGCGTGACCGGGTTCGCAGGATCTCCCGGTCACGTTGACCCATCCGCGGCTGCGATGGTAGGTACCACTCGCGTCGTTGCGTGCCGAAGGATGCGCCTGGATCATGAAATTGCCGCCCTTCGACTATGCATGCCCGACGACGCTCCCCGAAGCCGTTCAACTCTTAGCCACGAGTAACGGCGACGCCAAGGCGATCGCTGGCGGCCAAAGCCTCGTCCCGATGCTTGCGTTCCGCCTTGCCCAGCCCTCTCTGCTCGTTGACCTTCGCAAACTTCCCGATCTGCGCGGGATCAGGATTTCGGCGAAAGGCGTGACGCTTGGCGCCATGGTGCGCTGGCGTGACATCGAAGACGACGAACGGCTCGATACCGCGCATCCGCTGCTCAAGGCCGCGATCGCACACGTTGCGCATTATCAGGTCCGCAATCGCGGCACGGTGGGCGGCAGCCTCGCCCATGCCGATCCGGCCGCCGAAATGCCGGGAATCGCCATGACCTGCGACGCTGAGATCGCCGTGGTCGGAAAATCCGGCGCGCACGTCATCCAAGCCGCCGACTTCTTCCAGGGGGCGCTCACGACCGCGCTGACGCCGGACGAGATCATCGTCGAAATCCGCCTGCCCGCCTGGCCGGCGGGCCGGCGCTGGGGATTTGAGGAATTCGCCCGCCGCCGCGGCGACTTCGCGATGGCGGCGGCCGCGGTTTTCTACGACCAGGACGCGAACGGCAAAGCGCACAATGCTCATGTCGGCGTGATCGGCGTGGCCGACCGGCCGCTGCGTCTCCCCGCCGTGGAAGACGTCCTCAACGGGCGAGCCATCGACGCGACGATCATCGCCAAAGCCGAGGCTGCCGCCTCCGCCGCTGTCGATCCGCAGGACGATATTCACGCCAGCGCCGCCTACCGTCGCGCGCTCGTCGGAACGCTGGTCGAGCGCGCGCTCAAGCGCGCGGCCGCTTAAGCTTCATCCCGCCAGTTCCCTTATGTCAGTTCGATTTCGCGTCAACGGGCAAGAGGTCGAGGTCGAAGTGGAGCCGCGGCTCACGCTGGCGGATTGCCTGCGTCATCATCTGCGGCTGACCGGGACCCATGTGGGCTGCGAGCACGGCGTGTGCGGCGCCTGCACCGTCATCGTCGACGGCGCGGCCGTGCGCTCGTGCCTGATGCTCGCGGTACAGGCCGAGGGCGCGGAGGTCGTCACCGTCGAAGGGCTCTCCAACGATGCCGACCTCACGCCGCTGCAAAAATCCTTCCGCAGGCACCATGCGCTGCAATGCGGCTTCTGCACGCCGGGCATGATCACGACCGCGCACGCGCTATTGAGCGAGGAGCCTGATTGCGACGCCGCGCGGGTCCGCGAGGTGCTCTCGGGCAATCTCTGCCGCTGCACCGGCTACATCCCCATCGTCGAGGCCGTGCTCGATGCGCGCGCCGCCTATCAACCGAAGGGACGTGATCGCAGCGGGGATCGCGCATGAGAACGGTCAACTCGCTCATCGGCAGCCCGATCGAACGGCTCGAGGATCTGCGCTTTCTGCGCGGGCGCGGACAATACGTTGACGATCTCGCGCGCAAGGACATGCTGCACGCGGCGATCCTGCGCAGCTCCGTCGCCCATGGCCGCATCCGCTCGATCGCCGTCGCGGCCGCGCGCGCGTTGCCGGGCGTACACAGCGTGATCACGGCCAAGGATATCGGCAACCGCGTGCCGCGCGTCCCCATGCGGCTGCAGCCGTTGCCGGATTTCGAGCCGTTCGGACAGCCGGTGATCGCAGAGACCAAGGTGCGCTACGTGGGCGAGGCCATCGCGGTCGTGCTCGCCGAGACCGCGGCCATTGCCGAGGACGCGCTCGGCCTGATCGAGGTCGAGATCGAGCCGCTGCCGGCGGTCGCCGACCGCCGCGCGTCGGCGCAAGACGCATCACTTTTGTTCGAGGACAAGGGCACCAATCTCGCGATCAAGTTCCGCGCCGTGCGCGGCGACGCTGCCGCGGCGTTCGCCGACGCGCCTTACGTCAGGCGCGAGAGTTTCCGCACCCAGCGACACATGGCACTACCTTTGGAGCCGCGCGGGCTGCTGGCGGAATGGGACGCGGCGCGCGGGCGTCTCACCCTTTCCGGCGGCGCCAAGGTCTTGTTCTTCAATCGCCGCACCTTGGCGAAACAGATGGGGCTGCCCGAAAGCGCCATCGAGATCGTGGAGAACGATGTCGGCGGCGGCTTTGGCGCGCGCGGCGAGTTCTATCCGGAGGATTTTCTCATTCCATTCGCGGCGCGCCACACCGGCCGGCCGGTGAAATGGACGGAAGACCGGCGCGAGCACTTGATGTGCGTGAACCACGCGCGCGAAGCGGAATGCGACGTGGAGATCGCCTGCAAGCGCGACGGCACGATCCTAGCCCTGCGTGGTCATGCCTACGTGGACGTCGGCGCCTATATGCGCACCAACGGGGCGGTCGGCGCCCGCAACGTCGCGCAGTTCATGTCGGGGCCATATCGCATTCCCCACATCGACGTCGACGTCGCGCTGCAACTCACCAACAAGACGCCAGTCGGCACTTATCGCGGGCCCGGCCGTTTCGAGACCGATTTCTTCCGCGAGCGCTTGCTCGACATGGTGGCGCAAGATCTCGGGCTCGACCGCGTCGAGTTCCGCCGCCGCAATCTCGTGTCGCAGCGGGAGATGCCGTATCAGATCGCCACCATCACGCCCTTCGAGAGCAAGGACGAATTCGACAGCGGCGACTACCAAACCACGCTCGACCGCTGTCTCGACGAGATCAAGTGGACGGAAAAGTCGAAGCTCGCGGGCAAGCTGATCGACGGGCGCTACCACGGCCTTGCACTGGGCTGCTTCATCGAGGGCGGCGCCGCCGGGCCGAAGGAGAGCGCGCGCATCGTGCTCGAGCCGGATGGACTTTACTCGGTCTACGTCGGGTCGTCCGCGATCGGCCAGGGGTTGGAGACGGCGTTCGCGCAGATCGCCGCCGACGCGCTCGAAGTGACCATCGATCGCATCCGCGGCGTCTTTCACGGCAGCACGTGTTACGTGGACGACGGCTACGGCGCCTACCACTCGCGTTCGGTGGTGATGGGCGGCTCGGCGATGCTCGATGCGGCGAAGAATCTGCGCGAAGCGATCCGCGCGCAGGCGGCGCAGCGCCTGGGCTGCCAGCCGTCCGAGGTCGAAATCGTCGAAGGCAGCAAGGCGGTCGGGCCCGGCGGTAAATCCATCGCCTTGAACGGGCTTTCGAGCGAAGGCATTTCGGCCGAGGGCGCCTTCCTCAACAAGAAGCACACTTACACCTACGGCGCCCATGCCGCCCACGTGGCGGTCGATGCCAAGCTCGGCCACGTGGAGCTCGTCGACTACGTGGTGGTCGAGGATTGCGGGCGCATCATCAATCCCCTGACGGTGCACGGGCAGGCGATCGGCTCGGTGGTGCAAGGGCTCGGCGGCGCCATGATGGAGCATCTCGTCTACGACCAGGAAGGCCAGCTGCTGACCGGCTCGCTTGCCGATTATCTCATCCCCACCGCCAGCGACTTCCCCAACATCCGCGCCATTGTCATGGGAGATCACCCCTCGCCGATCAATCCGTTGGGCGCAAAGGGCGCCGGCGAGGGCGGCATCATCGCCGCCGGCGGCGTGATGGCCAATGCCGTGGCAAATGCGCTGAGCGCGTTCGGCGCGCAACCGCGCGAGCTTCCGCTCACGCCGACGCGCGTCTGGGAGCTCGCGCAGGCGCCACGCAAGTGACGCCGCGTTCTGATCCAGTCCGTGGCGGCCGGCCCGCTTCATTGACGCGTTGCGCCATGAAAGCATAGATTCGACGTAGTATTTCCGCCGTTTCAATAGGAGCGACCCATGAGCGTTGCACGGCATCAGCGTCCGCCGGAACTGGTCGATGTTCCCCTCGAGGACATCATGCAGAAATATGTCGGGCGCTTCCGCGAGAAGAAGCCGGACTGGGCGGCGTTCGAGGACGCCAAGATCGAAGGCTACAAGCGCGCGCAACACCGCTTCATCGGGGCGGGCGGTTCCGGCAAGCACGGCGATCCGAGCGTCATCCCGGCGAAGAACTTCACCCTGTCGATCATGTATGTGGAGCCGGGACAGGGCTACCTCGACGTCTTCGTCGAGGACGAGAGCGGCAAGCGCCTCACCACCCGCCTCGGGCCGTGGGAATGCATCTCATGCCCCGCCGGCGTCATCCACGGCTATCAGAACGACAGCCTGGAGCCGGCCTACTTCCAGGTCATGCTCGGACGCGGCAAGCCCGAGACCATGGGCTATGCCGACGAGGATCTCTACACGCGCCGCGATGCCCATCTCAAGGCGGTCTGAGGCGCGCCAACGCGCAACACGCTGTCCGTCATTTCCCTAAGTGACAGTGCGCGCGCGGTGGCGGCCGATGATGCGCTGTTACTCCGCCGCCTCCCGTCGCGCGCCCTGCGGGGAACGATCGCGGAAATGCGGCAGTACCTCCTCGGCGATCGCCGTCATGTTCGCGCGCGTCATGTCGTCGGGCAGCGTGCCGAACTGGGTCTTGGTCAGCGAGGTGTTGAAGCCCGCCAGATCCTGATATTCGGCGAGTTTTTCGCGCACGGTGTTGGGGCTTCCCACGATCACGACGCCCGCCTTGATGACATCCTCGATCGACTGCGGCTTGCCCGTGACCTTGGCCGCGCGCACCCGCTTCATGGACGCGGGATCGGTATAGCCCGGCGGCAGCAGCATCTCGGTCGGCATTTTCAGGAAATAGTTCATGAGCGCTTCCAGGTGCGGCCGCGCCTCCCGCACCGCCGTTTCGTCGGTCTCGGCCACGTAGATCGTGTTCGACCAGGCGAGTTGGTCGGGCGAGGCCTTGTAGCCCGCCTTGTCGGCCTCGTCGCGATAGAGCTGGAAGAAGCGCGCCACCGCCGCGATCGGGCTTAGCGTCTGACAATAGGTGTAGCGCATGCGCGCGGCCCAGCGGATGGTCGACCCGGAGCCTTGCGAGGGTATCCAGATCGGCGGATGCGGGTTCTGGTACGGGCGCGGCCAGGGATTGACGTATTTGAACTGATAGTGCTTGCCGACGTAGGAGAACGGCCCCGGCTCGGTCCATGCCCGCACGATGAGATCGTGGGCTTCGGCGAAACGCTCCTGCGAATAGGCCGGATTGATGCCCATGGCGTGATATTCGGCGCCGATGCCGCGCACGAAACCCGCGATCAGCCGCCCGCGCGTGAGATTGTCGAGGATAGCGTATTCTTCCGCCACCATCAGCGGATTGTTGAGGAGCGGCAGCGCGCGGCCGAGAATGGCGAGCTTGGCGCGTTTGACGCTGCGCGCCAGCGCCCCGGCGAGAACGCCGGGTATAGGCATCATGCCGTAAGCGGTCTGGTGATGCTCATTGAGGCAGACGCCGTCGAAGCCGAGCTTGTCGGCAAACTCCATCTGATCGAGATAGTCGTGATAGAGCTCGGCGCCCTTTTGCGGATCGTAATGGCGGTTCGAGAACGTCACCCAGGCCGAGCCGTTCTTTGCGATCGCATCGAGGTCGGCGTGCCGGTAAGGCATGAGATGGAAATTGAAGAACTTCATGCTGCGATCCTCATGGCGCCGATGAAGGCTTCGAGTTCGGCGGCAAAGGCGTCGCCCTTCTCCACGTGCGGCAGGTGCCCGCAGTCCGCGATGATGACGGCCTTCGCCCCCGGGATCAGCCCTTGAAACGCGAATGCATAGTCCTTCGGAAAGATCCGATCGCGATCCCCCCAGATCAGCAGCGTCGGCACTTTGATTCGATGCAGCCACTTGCGCAGATGGGGATCGTGGTTGCGCGGTTGCCACGACAGCTTAGCGGTCATCATCCGGTTCTTGAGCGCGGCATCTTCCAGCTCCGGCCGCTGCGAGCCCGCGATCACCGCCTCGGCAAGCTCTTGATCGTGGAACAGGTCGCGGATGCGCTGCTCCTCGTTGCTCAGGAAGGTGTCCACCTGCGCCACGTCGTTGAGATGGATTCCAGCGGCTCCGACGAGCGTGAGCGAGGCCAGGCGGGTCGCATTGCGCACGGCCGCCTCCGCGGCGATCCAGCCGCCCAGCGAACTCCCGATGAGATGGACGCCGGAGAGGTCGAGCTGGTCGAGGAAGTCGAGATAGAAGTTGGCCAGATCGCCGACGGTATCGAGCCATGGCGGCGTGTCGGAGGCGCCGAAGCCAGGATGCTCGGGAGCGATCACATGGAATTTTTTTGCCAGCCGCGCCATGCACGGAAGCCAGATTCCCATGCCGCCGCCGCCATGGAGAAAGAGCAGCGGTGGCCCAGCCCCGCCACGCATGAGGCGGATGCGGCAATCGCGGATCGCAATGGTCGAGGTTGAGTGATCGGCCATTTGTCCCCGGTCTCTCACTCCCTGCGGGTCAGCGCCGGGGTGCGGTGATTATACCCCCTCGAATATCGAGGACACATACACTAATCTGCTCCCGGATCGATTGCGACCGCCGTTCCGCGCCCGCGCTGCCGTCGAGGCGCGGCTGCATGCGTCGAAAGGAACCAGATGTACGCGCCAACCGGAGTAAAGACGAGCACGGATTATCCCATCCCCGACACCATGAAGGCATGGGTGCTCGGCGATCCCGGCGAGCTGTTGTTCCGGGACAAGCCGGTACCGGTGCCGAAGAAGGCCGAGGTGCTGGTGCGCATCGACGCGGTCGCGATCTGCGCGACCGATCTCGAGATCATCTATCACGGGCCGCCGGCGTTGATCCTTGGCGGCATGCCGCACAACAAGAACTTCACTCCCGGACACGAATATATGGGCACGGTGGTCGCGCTCGGCCCGGGCGTCGACGAATACCGGATCGGCCAGCGCGTGACCGTCGAGATTCATGCCGGCTGCGGCCAGTGCAAGCGCTGCCGCGAGGGCATGTACACCGCCTGTCACAACTACGGCCTCAACTACGGCGACGTCGACAAAGGTCACCGCGCCAACGGCTTCACCACCGACGGCGGCTTCTGCGAATATCAGGTCAACAACATCAATACGTTGGTTGCGATTCCCGACGCGATGTCGGACGAGGAGGCGACCCTGGTGGTCACCGCCGGCACCGCGATGTACGGGCTCACCGAGCTCGGCGGGCTGGTCGCAGGCGAAAGCGTGGTGGTCACCGGCCCCGGCCCGATCGGACTCCTCGGCGTCGCGGTCGCAAGGGCGCTCGGCGCGCATCCCGTCATCCTCACCGGTACGCGCGACAACCGGCTCAAGATCGGCCGCGAGCTCGGTGCCGACCACGTCGTCAACGTCAGACGGGAAGACGCAGTCGCGGCGGTGCGCCGGCTCAACGGCGGCAAGGGTGTCGACTATGTGCTCGAGTGCTCGGGCGCGCCCAACGCCGTCAACGAGGCGGTGCGCATGGTCAACCGCGGCGGCAAGGTCTGCCTCGCCGCATTCCCGCACGAGGAGACGCCGGTCGATATCGCGGAGATCGTGCGCAACAACATCTACGTCTACGGTATCCGCGGCGAAGGCAAGAGTGCGACCCATCGCGCCGAAGCTTTCATGAGCCAGAAGCGCTTCGACGCCACCAAGATCCACACCCACACCTTCCCGCTCGACGACCTGCCGACCGCGATCCGCTACGCCAAGGACCGCGTCGAGGACGCGATCAAGGTGGTGGTGAAGGCGCGCGGCGTATCGGCCGCGCACAAGGTGGCGGCGGAATAGTTCTCCAGCTCCGCGGTAGGTACCGCTCCCTCGCTTGAGCGAGAGCCATTTCGCCTCAACGATGCAAGAACCCCGGAGCGAGCGCAGTGCTGCTGGACGTGACCAAGGCCGCCGGCACCGAGGGACGTAACCCCGCGGATTTCCGTCCCGACCTCGCGGCCATTCGAGCGATGAGCGCGGTCCTGCCCGGCGCGCTTCCGCTCGCGGTCAACGGCGTGCGCGTTGCAGCGAGCATTCGTCCGCGCAAATTCGTGATCGAGGGCGGCGACGACACAGCGGTAACGATGCCGCGCACGGCCTTCCAGATCGTCTATCCGGACTGCTCGGTGATGATCGATTCCGGATTGGACAAGGCGACGCACGACTCCTTCAGCCCGGACAAGCCCGAACCGTATTTCGCCGAGCAATTCGCAAAGCTCCAACGCGCGCTCGCAAGCGCGCGCCTCATCGTGCTCACCCACCACCACGCCGACCACGTGGCGGGCGTGCTCTGCGCACCGAATTTTTCCGAGCTTGCGGGGAAAACCATCATCACCATGGGCGTAGCGGATTGCATGATCAACACGCCGCACCGCCCCCACCTCAAGCTCGCTCCGCAGGCGCTCGAGCGCTTCATCGTCCTCGACTATCCGCAATATTATTCGGTTGCGCCCGGCGTCGTACTCATCCAGTCGCCAGGCCACAGCCCGGATTCGCAAATGGTCTTCATCCGCCTGCAATCCGGCCGGGAGATCCTGCACAGCGTCGACTCCGCCTGGATCATGGACAACATCATGGAGGTCAAGGGCAAGGCCGCGCCGTGGGTGAAGGAGGACGTGCCGCAGGTGATGGCGCAATTGCGCTGGCTCAAGGCCGTCGCCGAGACGGAAAAGAACATCACGATTCTCGTGACCCATGACGACGAGCTGTTCGATCGCCAGACGCGCAACGGGACGATAGGAAGGGAGCTGGCGATTTGACCAACAACCGGGAAATATCATCGCACGACCCAGCTTGTCCGCGGGTGGGCGTGGAGCGACAAGGCAAGCGCCGCGACCAGCGTGAACGGCCGGCTGCGCGGCGCTCAAGCCGGCTGACGTGGCTGCTGTGCGTCGCGGTGTCCGCCGTCCTTGCCGCGCCGCTCAGCGTGAATGCGCAGAGTTACCCATCGCGGCCCATCACGGTGGTGGTGCCGTTTCCGGCCGGCGGGCCGAGCGACGTCGTCGCGCGCATCGTGACCGAGCAGATGGGGAAAATCCTCGGCCAATCCATGATCATCGAGAATGTCGGCGGCGCCGGCGGCACGATCGGGAGCGCGCGCGTGGCGGCCGCGGCGGCGGACGGCTACACCTTGCTCGCGGGCAGCATGGGCTCCCACGTCGCCGCCCCGGTGCTCACGCCGAACCTGAAATACGATTCCGAGCGCGATTTCATTCCGATCGGCTTCACCGCGCACGCGCCGGCCGTGATCGTCGCAAGGAAGGATTTTCCGGCCAAGGACCTGCCGGAATTCGTGGCCTATCTGAAGAACCACGGCGACGGCGTGAAACAGGCGCATGGCGGCATCGGCTCCTCGTCGCACATGGCGTGCCTCCTGTTCACCTCCGCGGCTGCCGTGCAGCCGAGCCTCGTGGCCTATCGCGGCACCAGCCCGGCGTTGAATGACCTGATCGGCGGCCACGTCGATTTCTTCTGCGAGCAAGCGGTCAGCGTCGCCCCGCAAATCGCCGCCGGCACGATCAAGGCCTACGGCGTCTCCTCGAGCGAGCGCTTGGCCGTGCTGCCCAACGTGCCGACGGCGAAGGAAGCCGGTGTCGACTATCGGATGAGCATCTGGGCCGGGATTTTCGCGCCCAAGGGCACGCCGCCGGAGGTCATCGACAAGCTCGCGGCCGCGCTCGACCAGGCGCTGGACGACCCTGGAGTGCAAGTTCGCCTGGCCGATCTCGGCGGATCGTTGCCGGCCAAGGACGAGCGCACCCCGGCGAAGTTCGCTAGCTTCGTGCATGCGGAGATCGCCCGTTGGTCTCCCATCCTCAAGGCAGCAAATGTGGAGGCGAAGTGATGTCCCGGATGCGACCTAGCGCGGGACACGGCTGCCGAAAGCTTGTGCAGATGGAGTAATTCCCGGCCATTGGCTGGCAGCCTTGGAACTTCGATCAAAGCGCGTGTCCACACGCAAACGGCGATGGCTGTTGGCATGGCTTTTGCGATATAGTCCGCCGGGGATTGGGCAATCCGTGCCGCGACACGGTCGAGCGGAGTGCGCATGTCGTTCTCGGCCCCGAAACTGTGCGTTGCCGACGTCAGCATGACGTTCAGGACGCCGACGGGCTCCTTCCACGCGCTTGCGCCGGTCACGCTGTCGATCCCACAGGGCCGTTTCGTGAGCCTGATCGGCCCGTCGGGCTGCGGCAAAAGCACCATCTTCAACATCATCGCCGGACTGCTGGAGCCGAGCGGCGGCCGGGTACTGATCGACGGCGTCGACGCCACCGGCACCATCGGCCGCGTCGGCTATATGCTGCAAAAGGATCTGCTGCTGCCCTGGCGCACGGTGCTCGACAACACCATCCTCGGCATGGAAATTCAGCACGTGCCGTTGCGCGCGGCGCGCGAGCGCGCGTTGCCGCTGCTCCATCGCTATGGATTGGCCGGCTTCGAATATCTTTATCCGAACGCGCTGTCCGGCGGCATGCGCCAGCGCGCCGCATTGCTGCGCACGCTGCTGTTCGATACCGACGTCATTCTGCTGGACGAGCCGTTCGGGGCGCTCGACGCCCAGACCAAGCTCAAGATGCAGGAATGGCTGATGCAGCTGTGGAGCGACTTCAGCAAGACCGTGCTGTTCGTCACCCACGACGTCGAGGAGGCGATCTATCTGTCCGACGAGGTCCACGTGATGGGCACGCGGCCCGGCCGCATCATCGCGTCGATTCCGGTCCCGCTTGCGCGCCCGCGCGTTCGAGGCAGCACGCTCAGCCCGGACTTTCTGGTCATCAAGGAACGCTGCCTCGAACTTCTTCACCTCGATCCGACGGCGTCCGAACCCGTGAACGAAGCAGCCTGAGACAGCGGCAGGGCCAATGAGCGTTCAGGACACTCCCACCGTAGGCGCAATGGCAAGGCTCGAGCGGGCGCAGCCAAAGCCCGAAGCGGCGAGGCCGGCCGCCGTCCGGCGCCTGCCCGTGCAGAAGGATTGGCCGACCTGGGCGCTCATCGCCGCGCAGATCGGCATCCTCGTCGGCGCGCTCTCGCTTTGGGAAATCGGCGCCCGCACCGGCTGGATCGATGCTTTCTTCTGGTCGCAGCCGAGCGCGATCGCCGACACGATGAAGATCTTCTTCACGACCGGCGACGCTTGGACCGACATCAGTTTCACCTTCCGCTCGACCATTTTCGGCTTTCTCATCGGCACGACGGCGGGGTCGCTGCTCGGCCTGTCGTTCTGGTGGTCGCGCAATTACGCCGCCATCGTCCAGCCCTACGTCATTTGCCTGGAATCGATTCCGAAGCTCGCACTGGCGCCGCTCATCATCCTGGTGTTCGGCATCGGCTTGGTGTCCAAAGTCGCGGTCGCAACCGCGCTCACGCTGGTGGTCTCGACGCTGACCGCCTATGCCGGGGTGAAGGCGCTCGATGCCGACAGCGAGAAGCTGTTCTACTCGCTCGGCGCCACGCGCCTGCAGGTGTTCCGCAAGCTCGTCATTCCATTCTGCCTGCCCTGGATCATCTCGGTGCTGCGGGTGAATATCGGCCTCGCCTTGACCGGCGCCATCGTCGGCGAGTTCATCGCCTCCCAGCACGGCCTCGGGCGCACGATCCTCTATGCCGGCCAGACCTACGACATCGCGCTGGTCTGGGTGGCGGTGCTGGTGCTCTCGACCTTGGCGATGGTCATGTATGCGGCGGTGTCGTGGCTCGAAAGCACGCTGCGTAAAGGCGTGCGGCAATGAGGTAATTCAAATCTAACAGCGAGGACGTCATGAACAGGCGAAAATTCCTGCAGTCGACCGCGACGCTCGGTAGCGGCCTTGGGCTTGCGCTGGCAGCGCCGGCTCTCATCGCGCGCGCCGCCACCAAGGAGCTGTTGGTCGCCGAGCCAGTCCACGGCACGGGCTATCTGCCCATGTACATCGCGATGGCCAATGGCTATTTCGCCGAGTCCGATATCGTCGTGAAGATCGTGACCATCGAGACCGGCGGCGGCCATACCAACGCTGTGCTCTCGGGGCAAGCATTTGCCTTCATCGGCGGTCCCGAGCACAACGCCTTCGCCAAGGCCAAGGGCGCGGAGCTGCGCGCGGTCGTGCACTGCGTCGACCGCGGCAACGTCTATCTCTGCGCCGCCAAAGGCCATGATCCCAAGGACATGAATTGGCCGGCTTATTTCAAGGGCAAGGCGATCGCCGTTGGTCCCTACGGCGGCACGCCCAACTCGATCATGCGTTATCTGCTGGGCAAATGGCAGCTCGACGCCAAGCGCGACGTGACGCTGATCGAGGTGCCAAACTCGGCCGTGCCCGCCGCCGTGAGGGCGGGACAGGCGGTGATCGGCAACACCACCGAACCCATGGTCACGCAGGGCGTCCGCCAGAATCTCTGGAGCGAGCCGTTCTTCAACGTGCCCAAGGAGCTCGGCCCCTACGCCTATTCCACCATCAACGTCCGTCTCGATTCGATTCAGAAAGAGCCGGAGGTCGTGCGCGGATTCGTCAAGGGCATGGTCAAGGGCCTGAAATTTCTCTACGCCAATCCAAGCGAAGCGGCCGAGATCGCCAAGAAGCAATTTCCCACTATGGCGCTCGAGGACCTCAAGGCGACGCTCGACCGGTCGTTCAAGGACCAGATGTGGAGCAAGGACGGCTTGATCAGCAAGGAAGCCTGGGCCACCGGCAGCGCGGTGGTGCGCGAGGCCGGCATCCTCAAGACCGACGTGAAATACGAGGAGATCATCGACATGAGCTTCGTCGAAAGCGTGCGCGCAAGCCTGTAAGAGGATCGTGCCGAGCAACTCAACCCAAGACCGAAACCGGAAAGAGCAACATCATGTCAGAGCCCATTTGGAACAAGTTCCTCACCGAGCGCGACAAAGCGGTGTTCAAGTCGTCGGGCTACGGCGCACGTGGGGGATTCGGCAAGCGTCCCGCGCTCCTGATCATCGACGTGAACTATGCGTTCTGCGACGAGCGTCCGATGCCGATCCTCGAATCGATCACGCGCTGGCGCAATTCCTGCGGCGAGGACGCCTGGGTTGCCATGCCCTACCTCAAGGCGCTGATCGAGAAGGCCCGCGCCAAGGGCATCCCGGTGATCTACACGACCGGGGTGCGGCGCGAGGACAATTGGGACAGCGGAAGCTGGACCTGGAAGAACGGCCGCTCCGACGAGGACATGACCAGCAAGCCCGCGACCAACGTGGACGGCAACGACATCGTCGCCGAGATCGCGCCGGCACCGCAGGACATCGTGGTGCTCAAGCAAAAGCCGTCCGGCTTCTTCGGCACCAACATGGCGAGCTATCTCACGCTGCTCGGCTGCGACAGCGTGATCGTCACCGGCACGACGACGTCGGGCTGCGTGCGCGCGACCGTGCTCGACGCCTTCAGCCTCAACTACCGGATCGCGCTGGCCGAGGAGGGCTGCTTCGACCGCTCGCAGGCCAGCCACGCCATCAACCTCTGCGACATGAACGCCAAATATGCCGACGTGGTGAAGACGTCCGAGGTGCTCGCCTACTTCGAGAGCCTCCCCAGCGGCATGTTCGACCTGCCGAAGGGGTCGCCGGCACCCGCACCGAAGCCGCGGCTCGCCGCGAACATGTGAATGCTGGCAGGGGAGCGAGCACCGCGAGCCTGATCGTCAACTCTGCGAATCTGGGACTAGCTGCGGTGCGAACAATCCTTGTGCCGAAGCTAGTCCGTACGGGACGCGAAGTCCGACCTTGCCCGACCGACGGCCTGCGTCGACACAGCGGACGCTGCGGCCCCCCACGTATTGCGGACGTAGGTCAGCACCGCAGCCACCTGGCCATCGTCGAGCTGCCATCCGTAGGATGGCATTCCCGGCGCGGTGGGTTCGGCGGCGGTTGCCACGCTTCGCGCGCCGCGCAGCACGTAAATCTACGAGGAGCCCTCACGTATTGATTTGGTGTAAAAAACAGCCAAGCCTTGAAGCCTTCAATCCTAAAAGGGCGCCACACGGACTATGCAAGTTCGTTCGGAACGTGCTATCCGGTTTTTAGACCGCCATCGGGAATCCTCTGAATGCAGCGAGGAATACCATGGTCGTGCACGAGCTCGGAATCAGTACCAA
>VAZL01000634.1 GCA_005883445.1 Alphaproteobacteria bacterium
CTTGGCGCTGCCCTTGCCGGCGGCGTCGAATACCGTGGTCATCAATGCGCGCTGCAGCTTGCGGATCGAAGCGGGTCGGCGCGTGATCGTCGTCGCCGGACTGCCGGTGCATCACTATCGCGCCGAGGATGCGGTCGCCGAGGCCTATGCGATGGTGTTCTTGGTAGAGTCGGGCTTCGCCCAACAAACGGACGTGGCGCGGGCGTTTGCCCGATCGGTGCGCACCGTGCGGCGGTACCAAGCACGCTATGCGCAGGCCGGGATGGCGGCGCTCGGTCGCGAGCAGGGTTGGCGTCGCGGTCGACGACGTATCTCCGGGAAACGTCTGCGCAGCATCGAGATGCTGAAGAGCCAGGGGATGAGCAATCGGGCGATCGCGCACCGGCTGGGCGTCAGCGAGAAGGCCATCCGAAAGCTGGTCGGACCTTCGAAGCCGGCCGCGAGCGCGCAGCTTGCGTTCGCCGAGATCACGACCGCGGCGGCGGGGAAGCCGACGACGACTGACGTGCCGTCTGCAAATTCGACCGGCGATGATGCAGATCACGCCACACCATCGGCGGAGGACCGCGCCGGCAACCGCGATCCGATCACCGCGTCTGCGGACGACGGTGAGCCGGTGCCGATGAGCCTCGACCGCGACGCGAGCGATCGGACCTTCGATCGGCAGCTCGCCTATCTCGGGCTGCTCGATGATGCCGCACCGCTATTCCGCGAGGGGTCCTCGGTTCCCGGTGTCGGCGTCCTGTTCGCACTCCCGTGTTTGGTCGAGAGCGGGCTGTTTCGGATCAGCCGCAAGCTCTACGGTGAAATCGGTCCGGCCTTCTATGGCCTGCGCACGACGTTGCTGACGCTCCTCTTCATGGCGCTGCTCCGCATCAAGCGGCCCGAGCATCTCAAGGAACGAGACCCGGCCGCGTTCGGCAGACTGCTCGGGCTCGACCGAGCGCCGGAAGTGAAGACGCTGCGGCGCCGGCTCACCCGCCTGGCGGCGCACCATTGCGCCGAGCAGCTGGGCGCGGAGCTTGCGCGTCTGCGGGTCGATCAGCGCGGGCATCTCATGGGGTTTTTGTACGTTGACGGCCATGTGCGCGCCTATCACGGCCAACGCGCCATCGCGTCAAAGGCTTACGTAGCGCGCCGCCATCTGGCCATGCCCGCCAGCACCGACTACTGGATCAACGACCGCTCCGGCGACCCGTTGCTCGTGATTACCGGGGAGGTCGACGCTGCGTTGACGAAGGCCTTGCCCCGGCTGCTTCGCGAAGTGCGGGACTTGGTCGGCGAGCAACGGGTCACCATCGTCTTCGACCGCGGCGGCTGGAGCCCGAAATTGTTCGGCTCGATGATCAAGGACGGCTTCGACTTGCTGACTTATCGCAAGGGTCGGTGCCGTCGCATCAATGAGCGGCGGTTCATCCGGCGTCGCGCCGAGCTCGACGGGCGCTGGGTGGACTATCTTCTGCACGACCAGCCCGTGGGCTTCCTCAAAGGCAAGCTGCGCTTACGGCAAGTCACGCGCTTGTGCGACGACGGCCATCAGACGCAGGTGATCACGAGTCGATGGGACCTGCGCGACATCGAGGTCGCCTACCGCATGTTCGAGCGCTGGCGACAGGAGAACTTCTTCAAGTACATGCGAGAAGAGTTCCTGCTCGATGCGCTCATCGATTACCAGATCGAGCCGGAGGACCCGACCCGCACCATCCCCAATCCGGAGCGCCGCGCTTTGGACAAGGAGATCCGTGCGGCCCGCACCGATCTCGCCAGGCTCGAACGCGAATATGGTGCCGCCGCCGCAGATAACGCCGAACCGCGTCGGCCGACCATGCGGGG
>VAZL01000635.1 GCA_005883445.1 Alphaproteobacteria bacterium
CGCGTCGTGGTCGATCGGCAGATCGCCGTTCAGCAGCGATGCCTTGTCGAGGTAGCCGAGCAGGAGGTTGCAATCCGTCACTGTCGGTTCGCTGCCGCCGCGGCCGTAGCACACGGGGCCGGGATCGGCGCCAGCGCTCTTCGGGCCGACGCGCAGACCTGCGGCGCGGTCAACCCATGCAATCGATCCGCCCCCGGCGGACACCTCGGCCAGATCGATCACCGGCACGCGGATCGGATGACCGGTTCCGTTCATCCAGCGGCTCATGCTTGATCCGCCGCCGACCTCGTAGTCCGGCGTCGTTTCATAATGGCCGCCGCGGATCAGGCTCGCCTTCGCGGTGGTGCCGCCCATGTCGAACGAGAGCAGATCGAGGCGACCGGTTTGGCGCGCCACCAGCGCGGCCGCCACCACGCCGGCTGCCGGCCCCGACTCCACGGCCATCGCCGGCATGGACATGGCCTCGGCCGCCTCGAGGACGCCTCCGTTCGATCCCATCACGTAGAGCGGCGGCAGCGCGCGACTGCGCGTGACGTGGTCGAGCCGCTGGAGATAGGACGTAAGAATTGGCCCAGTATAGGCGCACACGGCGGTCGTGCTGGTGCGCTCGAACTCCTTGATCTCGGGCAACACCTCCGACGACAAATAGACCGGGACATCCGGCAGCGCCGCCCGCAGCCGCGCACCGAGCCCCTGCTCATGCTCAGGGTTGAGGAAGCTGAACAGGAGCGAGATCGCGACGGCATCGACCCGCGCGGCCTTGAGCGCCGCGACCAATGCGGCGATCTCGCTTTCGGCGAGCGGGGTCACGACGGCGCCGTCGGCGCCGATGCGCTCCGTAATCTCGAACCGGCGCCGGCGCGGGATGAGCGTGGCGGGCGCGTCCTGGAACAGGTCATAGAGGTCGGCGCGCGCCGAGCGGCGCAGTTCCAGCACGTCGCGGAAACCGCGCGTCGTGATCAGTGCCGCGCGCGCGCCGGTTTCTTCGAGGATGGCGTTGGTGACAACGGTGGTCGCGTGCGACAGCAGTTCGACCTCGGCCGCCGCCACCTGGTAGCGGCGCATCGCCATGTCGAGGGCGCAGAGCACGCCTTCGGTGAGGTCGCTGGGAGTGGTCGGCACCTTGGCCACGCCGATATGCCCGCTGGCATCGTCGACGAGCGCCACGTCCGTGAAAGTCCCGCCGATATCGACCCCGATCCGCCAGGCCATGCCGCGTTTGCCCCTTCGGGTGGAGGATTTATTGTAGACTGGCTGTTCGATATTGCTGAGGGACTTTCAGCGGTTTGGACGGCGTCTTCAGGCAGGTCAGGAACAGCCAGTTGCGATCATGACTCATATCCTCCACCGCCAGACCGGCCATTCCTATCCCATCGCCGCAGGCGGCGAGGGCATCACCATCCGCGATGCCGCGGGGAAGGAATACATCGACGCCTCGAGCGGCGCGGCGGTGTCCTGTCTGGGCCATTCGCATCCGGATGTCTTGGCAGCGATGCGCGAACAGCTCGACAGGCTTGCATATGCGCATACGAGCTTCTTCACGACGGAGGTTGCGGAGGCATTGGCCGACGACCTCGTCGCTCACGCCCCGCCGGGCGTCGGCCACGTCTTTTTCGTCAGCGGCGGCTCGGAGGCGATCGAGGCCGCGCTCAAACTCGCGCGCCAATATTTCGTCGAACGCGGCGAGCCGCAGCGGCGATACATCATTGCGCGACGGCAAAGTTATCATGGCATCACGCTCGGTGCGCTCGCAATCGGAGGCCGGGAGTGGCAGCGCACGCAATTCGCTCCGCTTCTGATCGAAACGCATCATGTATCGCCGGTTTACGAATATCGCGAGCGCCGCGCGGACGAGAGCGTGCAAGCCTACGGCGAGCGGCTGGCGCAAGAGCTCGAAAGCAAGATCGAGGGGCTCGGCGGCGAGAACGTCATCGCCTTTGTGGTCGAGACCGTCGTCGGCGCCACCCTGGGCGCGGTCCCACCGGTACCGGGTTATTTTCAGCGCGTGCGCGACATCTGCGACCGCCACGGCGTGCTGCTCATTCTCGACGAAGTGATGTGCGGCATGGGCCGCACGGGCACGCTGCATGCCTGCGAGCAGGAGGGCGTGAGCCCCGATCTGATGGCGCTCGCGAAGGGGCTGGGCGGCGGCTACGCGCCAATCGGCGCCCTGGTGATGCAGGAGAAGATTTTCGACGCTATCGCCGACGGCTCGGGCGCGTTCCAGCACAGTCACACCTACATGGGTCATCCGCTGGCCTGCGCGGCGGCCTTGGCGGTGCAGCGGGTCATGCGCCGCGACAATCTGCTGGTCGGCGACGTGCGCGGACGCGGCCTGTTCCAGGGCATCGAGCTCGTCGCCGATCGTGGCAGCAAGGAGCCATTCGACTCGAAACTGAGGCTGCACGCGCGCGTCAAGCGCGAAGCGATGGCGCGCGGGCTGCTGGTCTATCCCATGGGAGGGTCGGCGGACGGGGTCCGCGGCGACCACGTGCTGATTGCGCCTCCCTTCATCATCGATGGGGCCGCCATCGACACGATCGTGGAACGTCTCGGCGAGGCGATCGACGCGGCAACTGCGCAAACCCAATGAGGCGTTCGTCACGCGACATGCGCGTCCAGAAGTGCAGGAGAAGCGTCATGAAGGATGCAATCGGAGTCGTCGTAACGGCCGGTTTGGTGATCGGCGTGTGCACGCCGGCCAAGGCGCAAAACCTGGAAGGCACGCTGAAAAAGGTGCAGGAGACCGGCACCATCACCATCGGCCATCGCGATAGTTCGATCCCGTTGTCATACCTTGACGACAAATTGCAGCCGGTCGGGTTCTCGATCGAGCTGTGCAAGCACGTGGTAGAAGCCGTGAAGGCGAAACTCGCCATGCCGAATCTGGGCGTCAAGTTCAACCCGGTGACGTCGGCCACCCGGCTCCCGCTCGTCGCCAATGGCACGGTCGACATCGAATGCGGCTCGACCGCCAATATGACGAGCCGACAGGCGCAGGTCGGATTTTCCTACACGTTCTTCGTGCCACAATTCAAATGGATCACCCGCACCAACAACGACATCAAGACCGCGGATGATTTGCGCGGCAAAACCGTCGCCGTGACGGCCGGCACCAACACCGCGCTGTTCGTCAACAAGCTGAATAACGACGGCAAGCTTGGCATGACCATCATGCAGGGCAAGGATCACGCCGAATCCTTCCTGCTGGTCGAGACCGGCCGCGCAAGCGCCTGGATGGAAGATGACATCTTGATCGCGGGCTTCCGGGCGAATGCAAAAAATCCCGCCGACTTCAAGCTGCTCGACAAGTCCTATCCGTCCGACCCCTACGCGCTGATGATTCGCAAGGACGATCGGCAATTCAAGACACTGGTGGATGAAACGCTTGCCAACTTGATGCGCTCGGGCGAGTTCGAGAAACTCTATACGCAGTGGTTCGAGCGTCCGATCCCGCCGCGCGCCATCAACATCCAGCTGCCGATGTCGGACGCGCTCAAGCACGCTATAAAGGAGCCAAACGACAGGCCAAATTCGTGAGCGTCGTTGCCGCGCCCCACTGTCTTGGAAAACATTCGCGAGCCGTCGTCTCCCGAATTCGCAATTCTTGTCCGTGGCACCCGAGCGCCGCGCGACAACCGTTGCGACGACGCTCCCGCAGGCGGTAACGCCTACGTTCCCGGTATGCGCAGGCATCTCTGCATCAGCGATCGGCGCGCGTCGAACGACACGCGAGCCGCATCCGCCCGCCTGCGACAGGCAGGCGCCTTTGCGTCGACGATCCTGAGCACGAGCGCGCGCGGGGGATACGGCGCCGGTACCGGACA
>VAZL01000636.1 GCA_005883445.1 Alphaproteobacteria bacterium
GCGACGACGGCCACAAAACGATACGGTGTAATATCCATCGTCGAGGTTTCGCGAACTGTATGCGCGTTCCGGTCGAACGTGATCACGGATTCCGGTGGAAGATGATCATCCAATCCAGTGGAACGTGATCACGGAATCCGGTCGAACGTGATCATCGATTCCGGTGATCGTGATCAGGGGACGTGAGGGTGTAGCGGCCCGCGTCGTCGACAGTTCTCAACCAAGGGTAGGCTCGCCCCCTTGCCGAATAGCAGGGGGACGAGATGCCGGCCGAGAGACTGTCGATGCGCCAGATCCGCGAAGTTTTACGACTGCGGTTTGCGAGCGAGCTGCCGCAGCGGGGGATTGCCAAGAGCCTGGGGCTGAGCCAGGGGGCGGTGAGCGGCTATCTCAGCCGGGCCCGCGCCGCCGGCGTGAGCTGGCCCTTGCCCGCAGATCTCGATGACGAGCAGCTGGAATCACTGCTGTTCCCGCCGCCGCCGGCGATCGCTGCGGATCAGCGCCCGACGCCCGACTGGGCCTGGGTGCATCGCGAGCTGCGCCGTCCCAATGTGACCCTGGCGCTGCTGTGGGAGGAGTACCGCGCCGGCGCACCCGACGGGTTCGGCTATTCCTGGTTCTGTGATCTGTACCGGGGCTGGGCGGGCCGGCTGAAGCCGACGATGCGCCAGACCCATGTCGCCGGCGAGAAGCTGTTTGTCGATTTCGCCGGCCGCACCGGCGAGGTCGTCGACGGTCGCACCGGCGAGATCATCCCAGTGCAGATTTTTGTCGCCGTCCTGGGCGCGTCGAGCTTCACCTACGTCGAGGCGGTGTGGAGCCAGAAGCTGCCGGATTGGATTGCCGCGCATGTCCGCGCCTTCGCTTTTTTCGGCGGCGCCCCCCGACAGACGGTCAGCGACAATCTCAAGGCCGGGATTACAAGGGCCTGCTTTCACGAGCCGATGGTCAACCGGACCTATGCCGACATGGCGCGGCATTACGGCACCGCCATCGTTCCGGCGCGCCCTTACAAGCCACGTGACAAGGCCAAGGTTGAAGTCGGAGTCCAGGTGGTCGGGCGCTGGATCCTGGCACGGTTGCGGCACCGGCGCTTCTTCTCGCTGGCCGAGCTCAACGCCGCGATCCGCCTCCTGCTCGACGAGCTCAATGACCGCCGGATGCGCGGCTGGGGCACGAGCCGGCGGGCGCTTTTCAAGCAGCTGGACCAGGTGGCGCTCGGGTCACTGCCGCCACTCCCTTACGAGTATGCCGAGTGGAAGCGCTGCCGGGTCGGCCTCGACTACCACGTCGAGATTGCCAAGCATTACTACAGTGTGCCGCACCAGCTGCTGCGCCAGGAGGTCGAGGCGCGTATTACCGCCGCGACAGTCGAGATCTTCCACCGCGGCAAGCGGGTCGCCAGCCACCGTCGCAGTTTGAGCCCGCACCGGCCGACCACCGTCCCCGAGCACATGCCCAGCGCCCACCGGCGCTATCGCGACTGGACCCACGAGCGCATCCGCCGCGAGGCCCAAGCGGTCGGTCCTGACACCGCCGTGCTGGTCGATGTCATCCTGCGCTCGCGGCCGCATCCCGAGCAGGGGTTCCGCTCCTGCGTCGGCATCCTGCGCCTGGTCAAGCGCTATGGCGCCGAACGGGTTGATGCTGCCTGCGCCCGCGCGCTGGTGCTCGGCACCCGGTCCTACGCCTCAGTCGCCGCCATCCTGAAGAACTGCCGCGAGCGCGCTCCCGCCGGCGCCGCCGAGCCGCCCCTGCTGATCCACGAGAACATTCGCGGCCCCGGTTACTACCACTGACCCCAGGAGATGCGATGCTGATCCATCCCACCGTCGAGCGCCTGCGCGCGCTCGGCCTCACCGCCATGGCCGATGCCTTTCTCGAGCTGCAGAACGCCCCCGATGCCGGCGAACTCAGCCGCGAGGATTGGCTCGGCCTGCTCGTCGATCGCGAGGCGACCAGCCGCGAGAACAAGCGCCTGGCCCGTCGCTTGCGTGAGGCCCGGCTGCGCCAGTCTGCCGTCGTCGAGGACGTCGATTTCCGCGCCCACCGCGGCCTCGACCGTGCCCTCT
>VAZL01000637.1 GCA_005883445.1 Alphaproteobacteria bacterium
CATTCTCTGGCTTAATCATTAGCATCTCAGAGCCTTCGCCCAATGGTGCGACTCTGAAATCGTATGATATGTTGCGGATGCTCCACGTGTCCTGCACGTTCATCGTGCTAGCGTGGCCCGCCGTATTGAATGTCATGGCGCGCAGAACTTTCGCGATCACACGAACCGAGACCCGTTCAGGCGCGCTATTCGCGGCATCGCGGCGGTAGATGATGAACACAGCTCGACCATCTGGAAGCACCGTGCGGCTCGCCATCTTGACGGGCGTCGACATGAAAACTTTTTGGTCCGGCACTCTGCCGACCAAGGGTTCCAACTCAAACAGCTGCCCGCCACTGACCGCATAAATGCCGTAGACAGTTGGGCGCGGAAATCCCAAGGCTTGCGGTGGCGGCGTTGTTGTCGGCAGCTGAAGGTCGTCCGCAGACGCTTGGACAACCGGTTTCGCTTGCGGTCTCTCAATTTTGTGTACCGACGCGAACGGGTTCGGGGCTTGGCGTCCGAAAAAGCCGAATTGACGATACAGCACCGCGCACAGCAAGACAGCGAGAATAGCGACCACGGCCGCCCTTGCCAGGGGTGCGGCACCCATCCAGTGCCATGAGGGCTTGGCCTTCCGCCAGTCACCCACGACTCCAGTCGAAAAGCTGGGCAGATGAGTAGCATGGGGGCTTGGGGGCTTGATAATCAGCGCCGACTTCCGTCCTTCGATCGTTATTTCGGAAGTGTCGACTTCAGAGCTGTTGGTAAGCCGGTCTAGCGATCGCAGCACTCTCAGGTGGTCATGCTTCGAGTAGACTGTCTCGACACGATCAATCGCCGATTCGAGGGCCAAAGCTAAATCACCTTTCTCCGAAACATTGATTGGCGCCTCTCTCTGCGAGAGTTCTGTCTGAAGCTTGATGCGCGCGAGCTCGTAAACGGCGTTGCGCAACTGTGCCGGATCATTTTCGATGGAGCCAATGACGCGAGAAAGAACTATTGCAAAGTCAATCTCGGACGATTTTGCCGAAAGGTTTTTCCCGCTCACAATTTCCTGAGGTTCCGAGATCATGTCAATACGCGCTCTTCTGGCTCAGTAACCCCCCGTGGCGCAACCTCACGGACAGTCACTGCCCATGGCAGCGCACCATGTTGATGGAAGCTTCGCCGCCGCCTTCCGACGGAACCTTGTAGGTCTGGGTGCTGCAACTCGAACGGGGGGGCTTCACGGGCTGCTCGTCGGGCCTGGCAGTCGACGGATCATGATCGCCGCGGTCCCGAGGCGCATCGCCCCACGCCACCTCAGGTGACCCCGCCGCAACCAAACGGGGATGCCGGGAATGCGCAGTGGGTGCGGCATGAGTGCGCGCAGTCGCAGCGCTGGTCGTTGGCGCAGATTCGGCTCGAGACGGCAATGACAGGGGGGCCTGCCGTGCGAGCAAACCGAATTGGCTAACTACCGCGCACAGGACCAAGGCAAAAATGGCGACCAATGCTCCTCGTAGCAGCGGCGCGGCACCCGGCCAGTGCAACAACCGCTTGACGTTAAGCGAAGTATCCTTCGCGCGAGCCAAAAAGACTGCTGGTTGATCAGCGTCCGCGGTCTGAGTCGGTGCCTGGTTAATGATCAGCAAAGGTTCGCGCGGTTCGATCATTACCTTGCTCCGGCCGATTTCCGAGCTTTCGATGAGTCGATCGAGGGACTGCAGCGCTCTCAATTCGTCGTGCTTCGAGTAGATAGTCTCGACGCCTTCGATTGCGGACTCGAGCGCGAGCATCAAGCGTCTCACCTCCGAAAGGTTTATTGCTGGATTTCTTCGCCAAGCTTCTTTTCGAAGCTTGATGCGTGCGAGCTCATAAACGGCATTCCGCAACAATGGTGCCGGATCGTCTTCGATGGACTCAATGACGCGGGAAAGAACCACCGCAAACTCCACCTCCAGTGGTCTCGCCGCAAGGTTCTTTCCGCGGCCGATTTCCTGAGGTTGCGAGGTCATGTCAAAGCACGCGCTCCCGCTCGCCAACTTCGTCATTAGAGCCCCACGTCGGTTCCGGCGACAGCGGCCGGGTTTCTTTGGGCCGGCTGTCTCAATATTTAATTTTAATGGGACCGTTCATTGCGCCTCCGCCGATCGAGCGCCGACATACCCGGCAGCGGATCGCCGAAAAACCAAGCCGTCAGGTCGCGAGGCTCGAGCTCGGCTCGACGATCGCGATCCGCCAACGCCAAGGGACAGGGCCGAACGCTCGGCGAGAGCATGAGGTGAGCGGGCTCGCAGCCGCGAGCAGCTTCATTCAGGACTTTGGCCATTGTAGTTTTCCCCCGTACGGCCTCCCCAAGCCGCAGCCCTAGGGCACGCCAGCACCTTGGCCAAAGGGTGACGGCAGACTGTCCGAATTAGGACCAAATGCGGGAATCAGCATGAAGACCCGCAGCCATTTCGCCCACCGGGGTCGATATGTGGGACGATGTTGGCGAGAACATTCATTGAGCGCTTAGCCGCGGCGCCGGACATCATCGCGCAGCTTCGGCGGAAGCTGGTGCAATAATTTTCTTCGCCCGGTCGCCCATCTCACCGATTGCATTGGCGAACTT
>VAZL01000638.1 GCA_005883445.1 Alphaproteobacteria bacterium
CGGCGTGGTGCAGATCGCGGGGCTGATCGCGCGCCGGATCGTGTGTTTCGTGCGCGAGGGCGCGAGCGTCGGCGCCGGCGAGCGCATCGGCATGATCCGCTTCGGCTCGCGCGTGGACGTCTACCTGCCCGAGGGCGCGCGGCCGCTCATCGCCGAGGGACAGACCGCGATCGCGGGTGAAACGGTCATTGCCGACCTTGCCGCCCGCGACCCGCAGCGCACCTTCCGGGTCGGATAAACTCTTAATGGATAACGGTTAATCGGCGCCGGCCCTGGCAGCGCCGCAAACCATCCGCTATACTCGCGCCATGCCGTTCTCGCCGTTCGATCCCCGCCGTCTCGAGGGCAGGCGCCCGCGTTTCCGCCTGATCCCGGTGCGCACGCTGCTGCCGAACCTGATCACGTTGCTGGCGCTGTGCGCGGGGCTCACGGCCATCCGCCTCGCGGTCGAGGACAAGCTCGAGTGGGCGGTCGCCGCTATCGTCTTCGCCGCGCTGCTCGACGGCATCGACGGCCGCGTCGCGCGCATGCTCAAGGGCACGTCGCGTTTCGGCGCCGAGCTCGACAGCCTCGCCGATTTCGTCAATTTCGGCGTCGCGCCGGCGCTGATGCTGTACTTCTGGGGCCTCCACGAGCTCGGCAATGCGGGCTGGATCGCCGCCATGGTGTTTGCGATCTCGACGGGGCTGCGCCTTGCGCGCTTCAACGTGATGGCCGACGACCCGAACAAGCCGGCCTGGGCGGCAAACTTCTTCGTCGGCGTGCCCGCTCCCGCCGGCGCGATCACCGTGCTGCTGCCGATCTACGTCTATTTCCTCGGCATGCCGCGGGTGGTCTTCGTGGCGCCGGTGGCGCTGGTCTACACGCTCACCATCGCGTTTCTGATGGTATCGCGGCTGCCGGTATTATCCGGCAAACGGGTCGGCAAACGGGTCGCGCCGGAGATGGTGCTTCCCGTCTTCGTCGCGGTGGTGCTGTTCTTTGCGCTGCTGATTTCCTATCCCTGGGTGGTGCTGACGATCGGCACCGTCTGCTTTCTCGCGAGCCTGCCGCTGGGCTATCTCTCCTATCGCAGACACGAGCGCAAGGATGCAGCCGCCGCCGCGAGCGTCACGCCGTCGGCGGCGCAAACAGGCGCGCACGCCCCGCCGCCGAGCGAGGTGCCGCCGCTCTCGCCCGGTCATTCCGAGCATCCCGCCGATCCCGGCCGGCCCGCCCGGCTCAACTGAGGCGCGTCGCGATCATCGGCCCGGCAGCGGATGCCCCGGCATCAGGTCGTAGGGATGCTTCCAGCCCGGCAGCGCTTTGATGCGGTCGAGCCATACCGCGATGTTCTTGTGCTGGCCGGGAATGTCGAAGCCGAATTCCTCCGCCGGATAGTAGAGATAAGCGACCAGCGAGAGATCGGCGATGGTCGGCCGCGCACCGAGCACGAACGGCCGGCTCGACAGCCGCTTGTCGAGGATGGCGACGTTGTTGTCGAGGCGCCCCTTGAGGAAGGCGAGCACGGCCGGATCGCCCGGCGGCTTGGCGAAACAGCGCAGGAAGCGATAGGGACCGAGAAATCCGTTGAGCTTCTGATTGTCGAAGATGATCCAGCGCAGCGCCTCGAGCCGCTCGTCTTCGCCCTCGGGGCGGAATGTTCCCGACCGCTCGGCAAGATAACTCAGGATCACGCCGGACTGGCTGAGCTTCTTTCCTTGGTGCACCAGCACCGGCACCTCGCCCATTTCGTTGACGGCGGCGCGGTATTCCGGCGAGCGCGTCTCCCCTTTGGCGAAGAAATCGACAAAGCGCGGCTCCCAGTCGGCGTCGATGAGATTGAGCATCAACGCGGCGCGGTAGGCGTTGCCGGATTGGGCGAAGCAGTAGAGCTGGTATTCGGCCATGGCGTGTCCTCGGCGTGATGGGTGGCGGGATGCTACCTGCCGTTCAAGTAGGAAAAATGAGCCCGAGAGTGAGCAGGCCACCTCATACCGCCGCGCGTATGGGCCGTGGCCGCTTCCGTTTCGCGCGCGCTCACTTCATCGTCGGAATGACGAATTCGGCGCCTTCCTTGATGCCCGAGGGCCAGCGCGACGTCACCGTCTTGGTCTTGGTGTAAAAGCGCACCGCGTCGGGCCCGTGCTGGTTGAGGTCGCCGAAGCCCGAGCGCTTCCAGCCGCCGAAGGTGTAATAGGAGAGCGGCACCGGGATCGCGAAATTCACGCCCACCATGCCGACGTTGACTCTGGTCGCGAAGTCGCGGGCGGTGTCGCCGTCGCGGGTGAAGATGGCGACGCCGTTGCCGTAGTCGTGCTCGGAGGGAAGCCGCAGCGCCTCCTCGTAGTCCTTGGCGCGCACCACCGACAGCACCGGCCCGAAAATCTCCTCCTGCTCGACCCGCATCCCGGGCTTCACCCCCGTGAGTACGGTCGGCCGGTAGAACCAGCCGCACTCGAACGCCTTGCCCGCGGGCTTCGCGCCCCCCGTCGCCAGGGTCGCACCCTCCTCCTGTCCCACGCCGACGTAGTATTCGACCTTCTTGCGGGCGGCCTCGTTGATGAGAGGCCCCACTTCCGTGGAGGGCTCGAGCCCAGGGCCGAGCCGCAGGCGCTCCGCGCGGTCGCAGATCAGCTGGACGAGCTTGTCGTGCACCCGCTCCTGGACGATCAGCCGGCTCGTGGCCGTGCAGCGTTGGCCGGTCGTACCGAACGCCCCCCACAGCACGCCGTCGAGCGCGAGATCGAGATCCGCGTCCTCCAGCACGATCATCGCGTTCTTGCCGCCCATCTCGAGCGACAGGCGCTTGTGCATCCGCGCATCGGTGAGCAGCGTGTCGACCGCCTCCTTGTCGCCGTTGACCACATTGAGCACGCCTGCCGGGAGCCCCGCTTCGACCAGCAGCTCGGCGAGCCGCATCGGCACCGAGGGATCGCGCTCCGAGGGCTTGAGAATGAAGGCGTTGCCGCAAGCGAGCGCGGGCGCGAACTTCCACATGGGGATCATGGCCGGGAAGTTGAACGGCGTGATGCCGGCGACGACGCCGAGCGGCTGGCGCAGCGAGAATAGATCGATGCCGGGTCCGGCACTCTCGCTGAATTCGCCTTTCAGCAGATGAGGGATGCCGCACGCAAACTCGACCACTTCGAGTCCGCGCTGGATGTCGCCCTTGGAGTCGGCGACGGTCTTGCCGTGCTCGGAGGACAACAGCTGGGCGAGGCCGTCGAACTCCTTGTGCACGAGCTCGAGGAACTTGAACAGGACGCGCGCGCGGCGCTGCGGGTTGGTCGCGGCCCAGGCCGGCTGCGCCGCCTCCGCGTTGGCGATGGCCTGCTCCACTTCCGATTTGTCGGCGAAGCTGACCTTGGCCTGCACCTCGCCGGTATTGGGGTTGAACATGTCGCCGCTGCGGCCGGACCTGCCCGCGACTTTCTTGCCGCCGATGAAATGGCCGATTTCGCGCATGCGTGCCTCCCTCGGACACCGAGCTGGTTCTAAGGACCGTTGTTTCCCGTGTCAGATAGCGCAGCTTGCGCCGCGCGGGAAGCGGGCGAAGTTGACCGCAGACGGACCAGCCGCCAACTCCGGCGAACGATTGTATTGGCTGGGACGTTGCAGCAACGCAGCGCAGTCGCCGGCCTAGGCGGATGTCGAACCGCCATTCTCATCCAAAAAGGCGCATACCTCGTGGACGAAGCGGTCCCATGACAGCTCGTGCGACAGGATGACGTTGTTGTGGCTTTCAAGCGCAACGAACCGGGCATTGGGGATTCCGCGCGCGAGCAACAGCCCCTGCTCGAACGGACAGGGGGCGTCGCCGCGGCTGTGCAGCACGAGAGTCGGTGCGGCGACACGCGGCAACAACTGGGTGACGTCGATGTCACCGAATACCTGGAGAAGGCGGGCCGCATTCTCGGGCGAGGTGGACACGCGCTGTAGATCGTTGACCGACTGCGCCTGTTCGAGCGTCGCGCCCGGGATCATGAGCGAGGTAAAGACCTGCCTGAAGGCGGGGTTGTCCCGCCCCCAGCCGACCCGAACGAGCTTGAGCAAGGCCTTGCGCCCCTCGATTTCAGCCGGGTTTCCCCGCGCGCGCCAGCCTTGCGCATAGCCTCCGGAGAGCACGAGCCGCGACACGCGCTCGGGATGGCGTACCGCATAGGCGATCACGACCGCGGCCCCCTGGGCGTTGCCGAAAAGCGCGAAGCGTCGAAGATCAAGCGCGTCGGCCACCGCCTCGAGATCGCGCACGAACGTCTCGAAGGTAAGGTCGGCGACGTTCCAATCGGAAAGACCGGTTCCGCGCTCATCGTAGCGGATCAAGCGGAATTGCGCCGCCAGCCGCGTGAG
>VAZL01000639.1 GCA_005883445.1 Alphaproteobacteria bacterium
ATGCGCCCGAAGCGCGCAAATTCCGCGGTCTCGAGCCGCTGCTTGGGAAAGCACAGCACGCCATGCTCGCCGAGCGCCCGCAGGATCTGCTTGAAGTCGCTGTCCGAGATCGGTTGGGCCAGATCCATCCCCTCGATGCTGGCGCCCAGTGCCTTACCGCTGGAATGGATGTTCATGTCTTGCCCGGTCCTCAGTCGATATGCGCGCCCGATGCCTTGATGATCGGCGCCCACTTCGCCAGCTCCGCTTTGATGAACGCTGTAGCCTGCTTCGGCGTGCTGCCCGGTGTCGGATCGATGCCGGCCTCTTGCAGGCGCTTGAACACCGCGGGATCGTCGAGCGCCTTGTTTATCGCATCGCTGAGGCGGTCGACGATCGGCTGCGGCGTGTCCGCGGGAGCGAGGATTGCGTTCCAAGTATAGCACTCGAAGCCCTTCAACCCCTGCTCCTGCAACGTCGGCAGCTCCGGCATGGCCCGCATACGCGTCGCCATGCCCGCGCCGATGGCGCGGATCGCGCCCGATTGCGCCTGCGGCAGCGCAGTTGGGGTCGCGTCGAACGCCATCGAAATCTGACCGCCGACCAAATCCGACATCATCGGCGCAGATCCGCGATACGGCACATGCACGGCATTGACGCCGCCCGCCAGCGCCTTGAATTGCTCACCGCACAGATGAAGGATTGAGCCAAGCCCGGAGGAGCCGTAGGTGAATTTCCCCGGATTCTCCTTGATCAACGCGACGAGGCTCTTGACGTCGGTCGCGGGAACCGAAGGGTGCACCCCGAGCAGCGTCGGCGTCACTCCGACCTGCCCGATCGGCGCGAAATCGCGAACCGGATCGTACGGCATGTTCTTGTACAGTCCGGGATTGATGGCGTGGGTGGACACCGTCGCCATCAGCAAGGTGTAACCGTCGGGCGGCGCCTTTGCGACCAGATCGGCGCCGATGTTGCCGCCCGCGCCCACCTTGTTCTCCACCAGAAATTGCTGTCCCAGCAGGTCCCCCATCTTCGCGCCCATGACCCGCGCGACAGTGTCGGTTGGGCCGCCGGCTGAGAAGGAAACGACGATGCGGACCGGTTTGGACGGATACTTGTCCTCGGCCTTCGCGCCCGCGCTGCCGAGCGCGAACGCCACGACAATGCCGGCGAGAATGGCCGGCGTTCGATGCGGCGTGTCCATGGCGTTTCTCCCAGATTTTGTGAACACAATAGCACGTCGTCGAACCCGGATCAGCTAGCGCCTTGCAGTCTTTTGTGGGGCAGGCTTGACTAGCGCTGCCGGAAGCTGCGGCGAGTGCCCAGCGATCCTGACGAGTGGAGCGGTGCCGCGTGAGCTCCCCTAGACAAAAGCCTACGGCATCTCGGCCAAAGCCCATGGCGTCGATGCAGGGGCTTACACTCTTGTTTGCTCTCTTGCTCGTTCTCCTGCTTGCTTGCTTGTTCGCGCTCTTGGGCTCGTGCGCGCAGAGCGTGCCTGCATCGGCGCAAGCCGGTCAACCGGCCGCCGCCGACTTGGCGGCCTATACCGGCGCGGATCGCATGGAGAGGCTCCTCGCGGGAGCGAAGAAGGAAGGCTCCGTCGCCGTCTACAGCTCGGCGGCGACCGACGACATGGCGGCGCTCATCGCCGCATTCGAGAAGAAGTATGGCGTCAAGGTTCGCCTCTGGCGCGCCAGCTCGGAAAACATCGTGCAACGCGCGGTGGTCGAGGCCCGCGGCGGCCGTTTCGATGCCGACGTGTTCGAGACGGGCGCTATCGCGATGGAGTCGATGCAACGCGAACGGCTGTTCCAGGAGATCAAGACGCCCGCGCTATCCGCGCTCCTTCCGGCGGCGATCCTGCCGCATCGGGAGTGGATCGGCACACGCTTGAACGTTTTTGTCGCCGCCTACAACACCGGCCTCATCAAGAAGGGCGAGCTGCCAAAACGTTACGATGATCTCCTCGATCGCCGCTGGGCGGGCAAGCTCGGCGTCGAGGCCGAGGACAGCGACTGGTTCGGTGGGGTCGTGAGCGCCTTGGGCGAGGAGAGGGGCCTCAAGCTCTTTCGCGACATCGTCGCCGCCAACGGCCTATCGGTACGCAAGGGTCATACCTTGCTGGCGAACCTCGTAGTCTCGGGCGAAGTTCCGCTCGCGCTCTCCG
>VAZL01000640.1 GCA_005883445.1 Alphaproteobacteria bacterium
AGTTCGAACTGGTCCTCAATCTCAAGACCGCGAGGGCGATCGGGTTAACCATCCCCGACCCATTCCTCGCCCTCGCTGATGAGGTGATCGAATGAGGCGCCGCGAGTTCATCACGCTGATCGGCGGCGTGGCGGCGTGGCCGCTCGCGGCGCGCGCGCAGCAGCCCGACCGAGTGCGGCGCATCGGCGTGCTCATGCATGTGAGTGAGTCCGATGCGGACGGGCAGGCTCGCCTTACGACGTTCGTAAAAAGATTGAAGGAACTAGGCTGGGCCGAAGGCCGCAACCTCCACCTCGATATTCGCTGGGGCGCCGATGACCCCGATCGCTACCCGCGCCAAGCTGCCGAATTGGTTGCGATGGCGCCCGATGTCCTAGTCGCGCCAACGAGCTTTACCTTGGCTCCGCTGCAACGGGCGACACGCAGTATACCAATCGTATTCATGGGGGTGATCGACCCGGTCGGTGCCGGCTTCGTCTCTAGTTTGGCCAAGCCCGGCGGCAACACTACAGGATTTATCGCGTTCGAGTACACGATCGGCGCGAAGTGGCTGGAGCTGCTGAAAGAGTTTGCGCCTACGGTGACCCGGGCAGCAGTTCTACGCGATGCCTCGATTGCCTCCGGAGTTGGCCAATTTGCTGCCATCCAAGCAGCTGGGGCAGTTGGGATCGATTTGAGCGTAATTGCCTTGCAGGATGCCGGAGAGATCGAGCGGGCCATTGCAGCATTCGCGAGTGACGCGAACGGCGGGCTCATTGTGACTGCAAGTCCATTTGGAGCAAACCATCCCGAGGTGATCGCTGCGCTAGCAGCCCGGTACAAATTGCCCGCGGTCTACCCGTTCCGCTACTTCATCGGCGCCGGCGGCCTGATTTCCTACGGCGCTGACCTTGTCAGCCAGTCTCGACCCGCAGCTGATTACGTCGACCGCATCCTCAAGGGCGAGAAGCCGGCCAATCTGCCAGTGCAGGCACCGACCAAATACGAGCTCGTGATCAACCTTAGGACCGCGAAGGCCCTCGGCGTTACAGTTCCAGATAAATTGCTCGCGCTCGCCGACGAGGTGATCGAATAAACTGGCCGATGTCGCTTATGGCACTTGGCGTCATTTCGCTGCGATGCAATGACTTGTCGGCTTTCGGGGGCAAAGCGGACATGGCCCAAGGATGGCGCAACGTCTGCCTATGACCCCGTTGCGGACATTAGAAAGCTTTTCGCGCTGTCCAGCCGGCCATTGTCGGCATAAAGCGCTCAGACGCCGTCTCGTGCGCTGCGAGCGGGTGAGCATCGATCGTGGGAGTAAATCC
>VAZL01000641.1 GCA_005883445.1 Alphaproteobacteria bacterium
AGAACCACAACTGGTGCACCCCGCGCGAGGTCGCGCCCGAGCAGTCGAAGAACGAGATCGACCTCGGCTTCTCCGGAACCGAGATGTCGAACAGCTCCATGCCGGCGGGCTGCAGCCCCTTTTTCTGGGTCTGGTAGGCCACCGCCATGATGTTCCCGCAGGTCTCGAGCGAATTCGAGCGCATGTGGGCCTGCGGCAGGTCGGTCTGCACCACCACCTTGGGCTTGCGCGGATCGGACACGTCGACGGCGGTGAAATTCTTCGGCGCGCTTTCGTGCGCGAGCCAGAGGATGCGGCGGCCGTCGGGCGCGATCTGGATCGACATGCCTTCGCCCATGCCGCCGAAACCGTCGAGCAAGTGATGGCCGATGAGCTTGAAATTCCAGGTGATCGGTTCGCCGTTGCTGCTTGGGCTTTTTGCGGGGGCGGCCCGTTGCGACCGGGGTTTATTTGCCGCCGCTTTCTTCCGGGCCGCCTTCTTCGCCGGCTTCTTGGTTTTGGCAGTGTTCTTTGCAATCTTCTTGCGTGCGACTTTCATTCCACTCTCCATGCCCTGACATCGCGGCAAGCTTTAGCGCGTTTGCGCGCGGCAGGCGAGGTGGCATGCCGCAACGCAGCGATCTCCTGGCGGATCGTGTGTGCTATCGTTTGGGCGGGCGGCGCTGGAGCGGATCGGCAGCGCCGCACGTAGATTCAGAGCAATTCAGGTCGCCGAACTTGCCATGACAAATCAGGCGGGCTGTGGGGTCCGCTTCTTGTCAGGATGCGGGGTACGGCCGCCGCGCAAGCGGGCCATCGGCTCCTGACATTGCGGCAGCCATGGCTTGTTTTTGCAGACCGGCGGAAAATCGTCGTCGTCCTGCGGCACGACGTGGATGGACACGATCAGAGCTGTCTCAGCGGCTAATCCGTCGACATCCGTCACGCGGACGGCGACGCGCTTGGACACCACTTGCCCGGGCGAGGCGCTCCCCAAGTTGAAGCGGATGGCGGTCGTCTCCGCGCCCTGGTTCAAAGCAACGCCGTCGCCGCTCCAGACGATGTGCAGTGACCCACGAAGGTCGTCCGTCCGCACCCCGTAGGTGCGGACCACCGAAGAGGTGCCCTCCGGCACGGAGATTTGCGTCGGTCCGGTGAGGAAGACTTCCGGGGTGCGCGGCACGATAGCGAAGGATCCACCCGCAAAAATGCCTCCGGTCCCGACGTTGAGGCGTTGATAGGAAAAGACCACCTTGAGGCCGCGCGGAATCATAACCTCGCGGAAGATCAGCGCCGCCGCGCTGCATCCGGGACCCGCTCCAAGGTCGGGAGCATCGGCGGCTCCCACGATAATTCGCTCGACCAGAAACACGGCGCCGAGCGGAGGGAACACGATCAAGAACAACCCGGTCAGGAAGTTCAGCCAGCTGGTGTCGGCATCCAGCGTGGTCACGCTGTCGCATCGAACCCCGCCGGCGGAGAGAGACAGCGTGTCGGTGATGGCAACCGTAAAGTCCACATCCGGCCAGGGACGTTCATCGAAGCCGCCGATCCTCGTCACGACGCGGTTGGGACTTTCGAACGACAGCGAGAAGCTCGTCAGGTGGATCGGTCCATTCGGATCCGGGTTGCCGTCGCCATTGAGCCGCCTTGGTTGTTGGTTCCAGGCATCGAAGGCCGTCCGGTAGATCAGGCTCGAATTGATGAAGAAGACGACCGTTTCGCCGACCTGGAGCAGGTTCAGCCTCTGCAGGCCCCGATCCCGCGCGGCGTTGTCGCCCGGATTCACGACCGGCCGAAACCAAAGGCCGATGCGCTCCGACTGGTTCTGACACAGAGCGCGCACGTCCGCGGTCCCACCCGTGGCGTCGCGGATGGCCCGGAGGACGTCGGCGCGCACGGCATCCGGCAGACATGGAGAGAATTGCATGGCGACGTCGGGGACCGACACCGGAGGCGGAGGTGGCGGCGGAGGCTCACCGTCACCGTCGGGCGGCCCGTCGTCGCCGTTACCGGGCGGCCTTCGCCGCGCGATGAGCGGCTGCTGCGAAGAAAGACTGCCACGCAACCGCGGCTGCGAGCGCGCAGGACTGCTTATCGATGCGTCAGGCGGGATGAGCGGTTCTTGGTCGTCTTGCGGTTTCATTGAACTGGCCTCCAGGAAAATTTTGAGGCAAAAGCCTCGACCGAGTCGGGGCTCAAACGGCGATCGGTCCGCGCCGGCCTCGACGAGTGGGATTATGGATGGACTCGGGTCGGCCATGTATGAACCAGATCACCTCGTGAAGTTGATCACGGCGATCGGTCCGCGCCGCGCGCCTTCGCGATCGATAGCCGCTGCATATCGGCCGACCGCCCTCATGCGTACTGCGGTGTCATCAGCGACGGCTGCTGTGATATGCCGACGCTGCCGCGCCTGCACCTGCGAGGGGATCGAATAGGCAAGGATTTGTTGCGCTGCGTTG
>VAZL01000642.1 GCA_005883445.1 Alphaproteobacteria bacterium
TCGCCCAATCGGCTGGCGGCGGCATCGCCGCTTGCCGTCTCAGCGTTGAGAGAGCCCCTCAGAGCGGTTCAAACCTCACTCGATCGCACGATTGTTTCGAGAATCTGCAATGCATCATGGGTTCCCTCCGCCTCGCCCTTTTCGAAGTCTCGTCCTAGCCGGCCCATGGTATTGGTGACGTGCGCGAGGCAGAGCACCCGCGCGCCCGTGCTTTTGGCGAAGGCGTAGAGGGCGGCAGCCTCCATTTCCACCGCAAGCACGCCCTTGGATTGCGCCGCTTCGATCGCCTCGGCGGTTTCGCGAAACGGAGCGTCCGTCGTCCAACTGGAGCCGACGATCGCGTCGAGGCCTTTTGCCTCGAGCGCCGCGAGCGTCGTTGCCACCAGGCGCGCGTCGGCTTCGCTGTAGTCCGAAGGCGCGGCATAGTGATAGCTCGTCCCTTCATCGCGCAGCGCGCGATCGATGATCACGAAGTACGGGGGATTGCCGGCCGCGGTGATCTGCCCGGCGGAGGTGATGCTCAAGAGCAATCGGCAGCCGCAGGCGAAGAGTTGCTCCGCGACCAGGACGGCAAACGGCGCGCCGACCGCGCAGCCGACGATCCCGACGGTTCGCTCGGCGAGCACGAACGTGTCGAGCGTGGTGTGGTAGCAGGGCCAGCCCTCGAAACGCCGCGCCGCGCCGGTTCGCCGGAGATGGCGAACGATGTCTCCGTCCGGGTCCAGAATGCAGATCGACGGCACATCGACCGCGGCGAGACCCTTTTGCCGCCGCGCTTCGCGCAAGAGCGCAGAAGGCCGGAACACCGACGCCGCCGAAGGGTTCTTGTTGTCGAGAATCGCGGTCATGGCCGGCCGAGGCGAATGCAGCGCGGCATAGCGATCGGGCGGGACCTCTATCGGATATGCCAGGCTCAGTCGTCTTGCCGAGATGTCACAACTTTCGCCGCTCTGCAACGAGAAGGAAAGCTATGGCCTTCCCATGCGCCAACACACGATCGTGATGGTGGATGGACGCCGCGGCCTTGACGCCGGCGCCTTCACGCAGTTGCGCGCCCGCCGACGCGAGTGAACCGCGCCGGCCGAAACGCCCGCCGGCGGCGTCTCGGCCGCCTGGTCGAACTCGATGCGAGTCAGATTTTAATCCGCAGGCCGCTTGGAATCCTGCTCCTGCATGAGCGGCGCGAGCTGGTCGAAGTACTTTAGCACCAGCGCGATGTTTTCCTTGAACTGAATGGGCTTTGCGGTCTTGAGCGACGCCTCGAGCTGCGCCAGGTCTTCCTTCTTTTCCGCCTCCGGGACGGATTTGTCGGCCTTGAGCGCCGCGATCTCTTTCCTGATCTGTTCGGGCGGCTCGGTGAACTTCTTGGTCTGCGGATCGATGCCGGAGAAGATCATCGAAATATTCGTCGACGCGTCGTCATATTCGTCGAGGCTCGCAAATCCGTTCTTTTTGGCAATAGCCGCGGCCCGCGCCTCCAGCTTCGGGTCCGGCTTGTCCGGATTGGCGCCTTCGTAGAGCTTCGTCATGTCCTTGGAGGCGGCCATGAAGCCCTGGAGATGCTTCTCGGTGAGCTTGATCTGTTTTGCCTCCTGCGCAGTGGCCGCGCCGGGATCAAACAAAGCGAGAGCCAGCAGCGCCGAGAACAAGGCACCCAGAAGCCCGCGACGCGTGCACGGCCCCGCGAATCCGTTTCGAATGAACGACATGGCATGACCTCCGTCTCAATGCATCGATTGCACCCTACAATTTTGGCTGCGGCATGACGACAACCGCACGGAACCCAATCTGGACCCCAATGTTTATGCCGATGTTATGCGATAATCACCAAGCCGGCCTGCGATCCGAGTTCTCGGCAGAGCGCATCCCAATCAGGGGCTCGACGCGGCATCGTTAAAATGTGCCTACAGCATCGGGCGTGCGGCGCGGGAGCTTCATTGATGGCAGCGTTGCGGAATATCGCCGGAAAGGACATTCGATGGCCGCCGAATTCGTGCTGCTGCTCGCCATCGGCTTCGTTGCACAATTGGTGGACGGCACCCTCGGCATGGCGTACGGCGTGCTGACGAACGCCGCGCTGCTGACCATGGGCCTGCCGCCGGCGCAGGCGAGCGCGCTGGTCCACACCGCCGAGGTTTTCACCACCGGCGCTTCGGCGGCGTCGCATCTCTATCACCGCAACGTGGATTGGCGAATGGTGGCGCGCCTCGGCGTGACCGGCGTGCTGGGCGCGATCCTGGGCGCCTGGCTTCTGTCCAATATCGAGATCGGCGCCGCGCGCCGCATC
>VAZL01000643.1 GCA_005883445.1 Alphaproteobacteria bacterium
GGAAATATCCCGGTCCTGCGGAAATAGGCGAGCTCGAGGTCCTTGTAGTCGGGGAAGAGGCGCACGATGCGCTTGTCACCCGCACGGAACAGGCGCGGCAGCTCGGGTGAGAGCATGGCGGGGATCTCGCCTTCTGCCAGCATGAGGTCGAGCTTTTTCCCCGGCGCAATCATCTCGATGCGCAGATCCTTGGGCGGCATGAAGGCCACGTCCTCGCTGCGCTCGACCACCCAAGTCACCTGCCGGTGCGGCAGGCCGTACTCGTCCTGCAAGATGCCGCGCATCCAGATGTTGGAGGCGGGCTGGAAATTGGTGCCGCCCACTTGTCTGCCGATCAGGTCCTTCGGCGCGCGGATGCCGGCCGCGGCGCTGACGAATAAAAAGCCGTGGCGGAAGCGCCGGTGCAGGAACACCGGGATGGCGGTGAGCGGCGCGCCCTGGTCGCGCTCCATGAAATAGGCGCCGACATTGGCCTCGCACACGTCGAACTCGGCCTTGCGCGCCATGCGCCAGTGGCGCTCGCGCGGCCCCATGTCGGTGAGCATGACGAGCTCGAGGCCGTCGGCTTCGACGGCGCCTTCCTTGAGCGCGCGCACGATCTCGTAGTCGCCGCAGGCGACGGTGAGCTTGACCTTTCCCGCCATCTTACATCGTGCCCTTGACTCGACCCGTCATGCGCGGGCTTGACCCGCGCATCCATCGAAAAAGGAAACGATTCATTCAAGGAGATGGATTGCCGGGTCAAGCCCGTCAATGACAAGCGGGTGGATTAGTTTCGCGTCAATCGGTGTGCCAGCGGCCGAAATGCACCTCGGCCCGCCGCACGATCTCGTTGAGCACGATCGCCATGGCGGCGAGCACCGAGATGAGGCCCAAGAGCCGGGTCGGATCGAAGTTCTGCGTGAACAGCGTGGTGAAATAGCCGATGCCCGCGGTGGAGACGTAAAGCTCGGCCAGCAGCACGCCGAGCAGCACGCCGGTCATGGCGAGCCGCATGCCGGCGAAGAAGCTCGGGATCATGTGCGGGAACACGACGTAGCGCAGCGTTTGCCACCGGCTCGCACCCATGGCGCGCGCGCTCGTGAGCAGGATCGGCTTGATGTTCTGCACGCCCGCGACGATGGTCATGACGATGGGAAAAAAGCCGTGGCTCACGCCGAAGGCGATCTTGGACGCGGGGCCGATGCCGAAATAGAGGATGAACAGCGGCAGGATGGTGACCTGCGGCGTGCCGTAGAGCAAGAGGATGATCGGCATGAAGCTCTTGCGCGCGAACGGTTTGAGCCCGACGGCAAGGCCGATCGCAAGCCCGATCACGACCGAGAGCGCGAAGGCGACGGCGAGCTCCCAGAACGTGACCCGCAAGGCCGCAGGGACGCCGCGGGTGTCGAATACCGCCGGCAGCGAGGCGAACACGCGCGACGGCGGGCTCAGAAATATCGGGTCCACCCACCAGCGCGCGGCGACCTCCCAGAGGGCGAGCAGGAGAACGACGACGGCGATGCGCGCGACCCACGGCCGCCGCAGCGCCCGCCGCCATGCGCTCGCGGCCGTCACGGGCGCTTTCCCCGCGCTTCGAGCATGGATACGAGCACGTTGAGGATCGCCGCGATCGCCACGACGAAGGCGATATAGGCGAACATCGGCGCCATCTCCATGGCTTCGGCGAGATGAACGATGCGGTGGCCGAGCCCGGCGAGCGAGGCGATGGTCTCGCTGCCGATGATGGAGAGCAGCGCCACGGTAAATCCCATGCGCATCCCGGTGAGGATGATCGGCAGCGCCGCGGGCAGCAGCACGTAGCGGAAGAGCTGGACGTCGGATGCGCCCATGGAGCGGGCCGCGACCACGAGCATCTTATCGACATAGCCGAAGCCGGCGATGGTGTTGAGCGCGATGGGAAAGAAGCCGATGGTCGCGCCGAGCGCGATCTTGGAGGCGGGTCCGAGCCCGAAGAACAGGACGTAGAGCGGAAGGAAAAGAATGATCGGGACCGAGTAGATGCCGGCCAACAGCGGCTCGAACACCCGGATGCGATACTGCGACCGGCTGATGACGTAGCCGACGACGACCCCGCAGCTTGCCGCGATGGCAAAGGCGGCGGCGAGTTCGGTCAGCGTGACGCGCAGATCGCCGAGGAATTCACCGGTCCTGAGGATCTCCCAGAAATTGCGCAGCACCGCCACCGGGTTGGGGAGAAGCAGCGGACTCACGCGCCAGCGGGTCGTGGCCAGATACCACAGCGCCACGAGCGCGATCAGGAACGCGGCCTGAACCGCGCGACTGGCGAGGCGCCCCTCGCGTTCCTTGCCGGACGGTGTCACGGCGCTCCCTCACGCGCGGCACTCACCGATGTCTCGGCCACCGTCTTGCGGATCTCGTCGTGCAGCAGGGCGTAGAGCTCGTTGCGGATGGCGGTGAACTTGGCCGAGGTCACGAAATCGGGCTTGCGCGGGTGCGGCTCGTCGATCTTGATGATCTCCTTGATGGTGCCGGGGCGGGCGGAAAACACTGCGCCGCGGTCGGCGAGAAACGTGGCTTCGCCCAGGCTGTGGGTCACGAACACGATGGTCTTGTCGGCGCGGGCGAGCAGCACCGAGAGATCCTCGCCGAGGATCATGCGGGTCTGCTCGTCGAGCGCGCCGAACGGCTCATCCATGAGCAGAATGCCGGTTTCGAGACTGAGCGCGCGCGCGAGCGCGGCGCGCTGGCGCATCGCGCTCGGGGCGCGGCACGCCCTGGAACACCATGCCGAGGTTGACGTTCTCGAACACGGTGTTCCAGGGGAACAGCGCGTTCTCCTGGAACACGAAGGCGATGTCGCGCGGCATCGGCCCGGCGACGCGCTTGCCCGCGACTTCCACCGAGCCGGCCGTGGGCGCCATCAGCCCGCCGATGACGTTGAGCAAGGTCGTCTTGCCGCAGCCGCTCGGCCCGATCAGGCAAAGGAGCTCGCC
>VAZL01000644.1 GCA_005883445.1 Alphaproteobacteria bacterium
GAGGCCGAGGCGCCGCGCGAGTTGCGCGCCGTGGCGGATGCGCTCCCACTCGGCTTGCGCCGCCGACATGCGATTGTCGGCGAGCGCATCGCACCAGGCACCGGTGTGAATCTCGATTACCGGCGCGCCGATCGCGACCGCCGCCTGGATCTGCCGCGGCTCGGCGGCGATGAACAGCGAGACGCGGATGCCTGCCGCCCGCAATCTGGCCACGACCGAGGCGAGCGTGTCGTGCTGGCCGGCCACATCGAGGCCGCCTTCGGTCGTGCGTTCTTCGCGCCGCTCGGGCACGAGACAGGCCGCGTGCGGACGAGTGTCGACGGCGATGCGCACCATCTCCTCGGTTGCCGCCATTTCGAGATTGAGCGGCTTTGCGATGTCCGCCTTGAGGCGTGCGATATCGTCGTCGCGGATGTGTCGGCGATCCTCGCGCAGATGCGCGGTGATGCCGTCGGCGCCGGCTTCGATCGCAATCTGCGCCGCCTGCACGGGATCAGGGTGTCGTCCGCCGCGGGCGTTGCGGATGGTGGCGACGTGGTCGACGTTGACGCCGAGGCGAAGGTGTGGAGCGGACATTCTTGCAACCGATCGTGTCGCCCGCGGCCCATCTACCGACTGTCGGGATCCGCATTATCAGCTTTGTCGAGGAGCGCCGCCGGAAACCTCACCTTAAGCATTCACCCGCTCGGCGTTTGCCACCACGTCCTTCGCCCGCAATTGCGCGATAATCGAGTTGAGATGCTTGAGGTCGAAGACCTCGAGATCGATGGTCACGGAGGTAAAGTCCGGCGATGAGCGTTCCATGCTGATATTGTCGATATTGCCGTCGTGCTCGGCGATGACCTGGGCCACCTGGGCCAGCGACCCAGGTTCGTTGACGGTCTGCAGCACGAGGCGCGCGGGAAAGCGCTGCGGCGTACGTTCCTCCACGTCCCAGCGCAGATCGAGCCAGCGCTCGGGCACATCCTCGAAATCCTTGAGCGCCGAGGATTGGATCGGGTAGATGGTGACGCCCTCACCGGGCGTGAGGATGCCGACGATGCGGTCACCCGGCACCGCTCCGCCATTGGGTGCGAAGCGCACCGGCAAGTCGGTATTGATGCCGCGGATCGGGATGGCCGCGCCCGGCTCGCCCGGCACCTTCACTTTGACCGACTTCGCCTTCTTGAGCCCGAACCAGCCGCTCTCCGGCTTCGGCTGCTGCGCGATGGCGGCGGCGCGCTCCTCCTTGTAGTCGGGATACATGGCGCGTACCACGTCGGCAGCGCTCATCTCGCCGCGGCCGACCGACGACATCACCTCCTCGATCGAGGATCGCGCCAAGCGCGGCAGCGCGCCTTGGAGCTTTTCGTCGGAATAGACGATTTTGGCGCGCTGGCAGAGCCGTTCGACGATGCGGCGGCCGAGGCCGGCATACTGGTTGCGCACGGCCGCGCGGGTGGCCCGGCGGATGGCGGCGCGCGCCTTGCCGGTGGTGACCAGCGATTCCCAGGCCGCCGGCGGCGCGGTCTGCGCCCGCGAGGTGATGATCTCGACCTCGTCGCCGTTGGCAAGTTCGGAGACCAAGGGCGCGATCTTGCCGTTGATCTTGCAGCCGACCGCCATGTTGCCGACATCGGTGTGCACCGCGTAGGCGAAATCGATGGCGTTCGCTCGGCGCGGCAGCGCAATCAGCTTGCCTTTCGGCGTGAAGCAGAACACCTGGTCATGGAACAGCTCGAGCTTGGTGTGCTCGAGGAACTCCTCCGGATTGGAGCCCTCGGCGAGCAGTTCGATGGTGCGGCGCAGCCACGCATAGGCGCTGGACTCGCGCGACAGCATCTCCGTCGGCGAGCCGAGACCGTCCTTGTAGAGCGCATGCGCGGCGATTCCGTATTCCGCGATCTCGTGCATATCCCTGGTGCGGATTTGCAATTCGACGCGTTGCTGGCTCGGACCGATCACCGTGGTGTGAATGGAGCGATAGTCGTTCTGCTTGGGCGTCGAGACGTAATCCTTGAAGCGCCCCGGCACGACCGGCCAAGTCGTATGCACGACGCCGAGTGCCCGATAGGTCTCCTCCACCCGATCGACGACGATCCGGAAACCAATGATGTCGGACAATTGCTCAAAACCGACGGATTTGCGTTCCATCTTCCGCCAGATCGAGTACGGACGCTTCTGTCGACCGCTCACTTCCGCGGCGATGCCGCGGTCGGCGAGCTTGCGGGCGAGCTGCTGCTCGATCTCCGAGATCAGGTCCCGATTGCGCTTAGCGAGGGCGGTGAGGCGTTCGCTCACCACCTTGTAGGCGTCCAGCTTGAGCTCGTGAAACGCCAGGTCCTCGAGCTCCTCGCGCATCTCGTGCATGCCCATGCGGCCGGCGAGCGGCGCGTAGATGTCGAGCGTCTCCTCGGCGATGCGGTTGTGCAGCCGGTCCGCGAGCTTGACCAGCAACACCCGCACGTCGTCCGCGATCGCCAGCAACAGCTTGCGCAGGTTCTCCGCCTGCTTGGCTTCCTTGGTGACGAGGTCGAGCTTTTTGAGCTTGGTGAGCCCCTCGACCAGCGCGCCGATGTCATGACCGAACATCTGATCGATCTCGGCGCGGGTCGCAGTCGTATCCTCGATGGTGTCGTGCAGAAGCGCGGCGGCGATGGTCGCGTCGTCGAGCTTGAGATCGGTGAGGATCCCCGCCACTTCGAGGGGGTGGGAAAAATAGGGGTCGCCGGAGGCGCGTCTTTGCTCGCCGTGCGCCTTCATGGCGTAGACGTAGGCGCGATTGAGCATCGCCTCGCTGGTATTGGGATTGTAGCGCTTCACGCGTTCGATCAGGTCATATTGCCGCATCATTCGCGGCGTCGGCGGCTTCTTTGGTTTCACCGCTTTTTCAAATACTTGCGAGACAATGTTAAGGCTGCGCTCCAGCGGCGCTCGCGCCCTGGACTGGTTCTGCATGCGCGGCAGGTCAGTGGAAGAACGCGCCATCGTTATCCTTGCAGGGGCCGCGGATCATCGGCCGGCATCATACCCCAAGGATATCATCACGGTTCTTAACCGCCACAAGGCGCGCCGCTTGATGGTTACCGCGAAAACAAACGGCCCGGACGAAGCCGGGCCGCGCAGGCGACGTTACGCCGCCGAAGCCGTCACTCTTCTTCCTCGGGCTGTTCCTCGGGCGGAGTGAGCCCTTCCAGGCCCTTGAGAAGCTCTTCCTCGGTCATCTCCTCGGGCGGAGTGAGCCCTTCCAGGCCCTTGAGAAGCTCTTCCTCGGTCATCCGATCGACCGTAACCTCGGTATCGTCGGCGTCGACCGTGCCGCCGGCTGCCGTGATCAGCGGCGCCGCCTCGGGCTCGGGCTCGTCGACCTCCACGTATTTCTGCAGGGAGTGGACCAGCTCCTCCTTGAGGTCGTCGGGCGAGATCGTCTTTTCGGCGATCTCGCGCAGCGCCACCACCGGGTTCTTGTCGTTGTCGCGCTCAACCGTGATCTGAGAACCCGACGAGATCGTTCGCGCGCGGTGGCTCGCCAACAGCACGAGATCGAAACGGTTCTCGACCTTATCGATGCAGTCCTCAACGGTAACGCGGGCCATGGTCGTGTTGCTCCTGCAATGGAACTCATGAAAAAGTGGCCGTTAGGTAGCGATCTCGCCGCCAAAGTGCAAGGCGAAATTCGCATGTCACATTTTCCTTGGCCTTGCGGCATGCCTCTGTTAGGCAGATCAAGGGAACCGCCATGCGATCCTTACCATTGTACTTTCGGATTGGTTGTGACGGCGAGCGTGCATCCGCAATTGAGCGGCACACGATCACTCAGCCCCGATGAGCCAAGGATCCGGGACCGCGAGCCGGCGGCCGCGCGCCGTCCGCAGCGGCCGGTTTTCGAAGTTTATGAGCTTATGCGAGAGCAATCATGGAACCCAAAACGGAAAAAATCGCCCTGTTCATTGACGGCGCCAACCTCTATGCCACCGCGAAGTCGCTCGGTTTCGATATCGATTACAAGCGTCTCCTGCGCGAGTTTCAATCGCGCGGCTATCTCTTGCGCGCCTTCTATTACACCGCCGTGATCGAGGACCAGGAATATTCCTCGATCAGACCTTTGATCGACTGGCTCGACTACAACGGCTATAGCGTCGTGACCAAG
>VAZL01000645.1 GCA_005883445.1 Alphaproteobacteria bacterium
GTCCATCCGTCGGCGATTTATATTTCGCGCATATCGTTCAGCAGCTAGAGCCCGCGTCGCCGTCGTCAGCACACAACGCACGCCTTGCTCGGTCGTGGGCACGGCCCTCTTTCGTCCACCATGCTACCATCCCAACGCTGTGCCCGAATAAGGCACATTAGTTTGGATAATCGGTCTCGTTGGCTATAGTTGGCGTGCAGAGGTGGCCGGATGCAGGCCCGCGCAAAGTACGGAAACGTTTCATGGACACCGTCGAGGCAGGCGGACTAAGCGTTGCGAAAGCTCTTTATGATTTCATGAATGACGAGGCTTTGCCCGAAACGGGGCTCGCGGTCGAACGCTTCTGGGACGGGCTTGGTGCGATCATACGCGGCTTCGCTCCCCGTAATCGCAAGCTGCTCGACCTGCGAGACACGTTGCAGGCGCGCATCGACGACTTTCATCGCGCTCGGCGAGGTCGGCCGTTCGACGTCGCCGAGTATGAAAGATTTCTGCACGACATCGAATATCTGGCGCCCGAGCCGCCGGATTTTTCAATTCGTACCGCGAATGTGGATGACGAGATCGCGCACATCGCCGGCCCGCAGCTGGTCGTGCCGCTGTCGAACGCCCGCTATGCGCTCAATGCCGCCAACGCCCGCTGGGGCTCGCTCTACGACGCGCTCTACGGCACGGACGCGATCCCGGAGGATGGCGGGGCCACCCGCGGCAGCGGCTACAACAAGGTGCGCGGCGTGCGCGTGATCGCACGGGCGCGCGAAATCCTGGATACGGTCTGCCCGCTGTTGCAAGGCAGCCACAAGCATGCGACCGCTTACGCGATCGAAAACGGGCAACTTGTCATCCAGCTCGGCAGCGCGCGCGCCGCCCTGGCGCGCCCGCAGCAGTTCGTCGGTTTTCTGGGTGAGCCAAGCGCGCCTTCCGCGATTCTTTTGCGCAACCACGGCCTGCACCTGAAGATCAGGATCGATCGCTCGCGCCCGGTAGCCCGCGACGATCCCGCCGGGATTGCCGACGTGATCTTGGAAGCTGCAATCACGACCATCATGGATCTGGAAGACAGTGTCGCGGCCGTCGACGCCGACGATAAGGTCGAGATCTACCGGAACTGGTTGGAGTTGACGAAGGGGACGCTGACCGCGCGCTTCGATAAGGCGGGACGGATGATGGACCGGCGGCTCAACCCTGATCGCACGTACAAGAAGCCCGCCGGCGGAGAACTGACCCTGCCCGGGCGCAGTCTGATGCTGATCCGCAACGTTGGACATCACATGTATACCGACGCCGTCCGGATCGACGCGCAGGACGTCCCGGAGGGTATTGTCGATGCGGCCGTGACCTCCCTCATCGCCGTGCATGACCTGCGCGCCTTGCATCCACTGCGTAACAGCCGCACCGGCTCGATCTATATTGTCAAGCCGAAGATGCACGGGCCGGCCGAGGTCGCGTTCACAGACGAGCTCTTTGCGCGCGTGGAAGATTTGTTGTTGTTGTCGCGCAATACGCTCAAGATCGGCATCATGGACGAGGAGCGCCGCACCACCGTCAACCTGAAGGCCGCGATCCGTGCCGCTGCGGACCGGGTGGTTTTCATCAATACCGGTTTCCTCGACCGCACCGGCGATGAAATCCACACGTCGATCGAAGCCGGCCCGATGGTGCGCAAGGCGGCCATGCGCGATCAGCCGTGGATTAAGGCGTACGAGGACTGGAACGTGGATGTCGGGCTCGCCTGTGGGCTGCGCGGCAAGGCGCAGATCGGCAAGGGAATGTGGGCGATGCCGGATCGTATGGCCGACATGCTGACGCAAAAGATCGCGCACCCGGAGGCCGGCGCCAACACCGCTTGGGTCCCGTCGCCCACCGCCGCGACCTTGCACGCCCTACACTATCACCAAGTCGACGTCGCCGCGCGCCAGGCCGAGCTCGCGGGCAAGCGGCGCGCAAGGCTGTCCGACCTCCTGACCATCCCGATTTCGCAATCGAACTGGGCGCCGCACGCGATCCAAGAGGAGCTCGACAACAACTGCCAGGGCATTCTCGGCTATGTGGTGCGCTGGATCGACCAGGGCGTCGGCTGCTCGAAGGTGCCGGATATCCACGACGTCGGCCTGATGGAGGATCGTGCCACCTTGCGCATTTCCAGCCAGCACGTTGCCAACTGGCTGCTGCATGGCGTCGTCGACGACAAGCAGGTCATGGCGACGCTCCGGCGCATGGCCAAAATCGTCGACCGCCAAAACGCCCGTGATCCAAACTATCGGCCGATGGCGCCCGGCTACGAC
>VAZL01000658.1 GCA_005883445.1 Alphaproteobacteria bacterium
TTGCTCCGACTATGCCCATCTCGGCGAGGTCGGCCACGGCCAGGTCGGTAAGACCATGAACAACCTGCTGCTCTGGATCAATGCCGTGGGCTTGATCGAAGCGGGCCGGCTGGCCGAGACCACCGGGATCGATCTCGGCAAGCTGCGCGCGGCCTTGCTGATGAGCTCAGGCGCCTCCGACGCGCTCAAGGAATGGGACAGGATCTCCTTCACTTGGGCGCTCAAGGACATGCAGATCGTCGCCGATCTCGCCGACAAGGTCGGCCTGTCGCTGCCGACCACCGGCGCGATCAAGGAATTGGTCAAGGACGCGCGCCGCATCAAGGCGACGAACGCGCCGAAGTGGACGGGAACCGGGGATCAGCGATCAGGGGGTCGATAATCAAAAGCCAGTAATCAGAGCTGCCCCGCTTTTTTTGATTACTGATTCCTGATCACGACAAATCCATCGCCGAGACGCCGCCATCGACGAACAGATTGGCGCCGTAGACGAACGAGGAATCCTCGCTCACCAGGAACAGCACCGCTTTGGCAGCCTCGAGCGGTTGGCCCGGGCGCTTGGCCATGTTCGGCACCGGTCGCGAGGGATCGAACTCGTCCTTGCCGACCGGGGAGCCGATCTTGTTCGGCACGATCGCGTTCACCCTGATTTTGTGCGGCGCTAATTGCGCCGCCATGGCGCGGGTCAAATTCGCGACCCCGCCCTTCGCGGCCGAATAGGCGACGGCGCGACTTCTGCCCATGAAGCCGGAGGTCGAGCCGATATTGACGATCCGCCCGCCCGTGCCCTGCGCCGCCATCTGCTGGGCGACGTGCTTGCCCATGAGGAACTGGCTCTTGAGCGTGACCGCCAGCACCCGGTCCCACTCCTCCTCAGTGATGTCGAAAATGTGCTTGTTGTCGGAGATCGCGACGTTGTTGACCAGAATATCGATGCGGCCGAAGCGGTCGACCACCGCCCTGACCAGCGCGGCGACGTCGCTGCCCTTGGAGACGTCGGCGATGAACAGTTCTGCCTCGCCGCTCGAGCCCCTGATCGCGTCCACGACGCGCTCGCCCCGCGGCTTGTCGACATCGACGATCGCAACTTTGGCGCCCTCGGCGGCGAAGAGTTTGGCGATCTCCTCGCCGATATTGCGCCCGGCGCCGGTCACGACCGCAACCTGATCTTTGAGCTTCATCTGTCGGCCCCTCGTCCCCCTCCTGCCGTCATTACATTTACCAACAGGACGCGGCAACAAGTGCGGCCTCGCGGGACTGCCGCGAACATGATAGGAGAAATGCTCAGAACATGGATTTCGCCCTGGCCGCGCCGCTCAAGACCGTCGAAGGCTCCAACATCGCCGCCCTGATGCACGAGATCGGCCAGCGGGCGAAAAGCGCCGCGCGCGTGCTGGCGCTCGCGCCCACGGCGCAAAAGGACAGGGCGCTTGCGGCGATGGCCGCGGCGATCCGCACACGCCAGGCGGAGATCCTTGCCGCCAACGCCAAGGATGTGGCCGAGGCGAAGGCGGCGGGCGCGACGGCGGCCTTTCTTGACCGCCTCGCGCTCGACGAGCGCCGCATCGCCGCCATGGCCGACGGCCTCGACGTCGTGCGGGCCCTCGCCGATCCTGTCGGCGCGGTCGCCGAGCGCTGGACGCGGCCGAACGGCATGACCATCGAGCGCGTGCGCGTGCCGATCGGAGTCGTCGGCATCATTTACGAGAGCCGTCCGAACGTCACCGCCGATGCGGCGGCGCTGTGCCTGAAGGCTGGCAATGCGGCCATCCTGCGCGGCGGCTCGGAGAGCCACCGCTCGAACCAGGCCATCCACGCCGCCTTGACCGAGGGAATGCGTACAGCCTCTCTGCCGGAGGCTGCGATCTCCCTTGTGCCGACCCGCGACCGTTCCGCGGTCGGGATGATGCTCGCCGGCCTCGACGGCGCGATCGACGTCATCGTTCCACGCGGCGGCAAGGCGGCGAAGCTCGACATGGCGCGCATGATCCTGCTCAATGCCAAGATGCGGCGCACCGGCGTCTGCGGCGCGGCCGAGACGCTGCTCGTCGACGGCGCGGTCGCGTCGACGCACCTCAAGCCGCTCGTCACCATGCTGCTCGACGCCGGCTGCGAAGTACGCGGCGACGAGGCCACGCGCGCGGTCGATCGCCGCGTGAAGCCTGCGAGCGAGGAGGACTGGTCGACCGAATATCTCGACGCCGTCATCTCCGCCAAGGTGGTCGACGGTGTGGACGCCGCGATCGAGCATATCGAGCGCTTCGGCTCACACCACAC
>VAZL01000659.1 GCA_005883445.1 Alphaproteobacteria bacterium
ATCGGTCGTTCGGTCGACCGTGAGGTCATGCAGAATGATCGGCTCGCCGTCCGCGGTCAGCACGACGTCGATCTCGACCATCGTGGCGCCCCAGGATTTCGCCGCCTGGAAAGCCGGAAGCGTGTTCTCTGGGTAGTGGAGGCTGTAGCCCCGGTGACCGCAGATTTGGACGCGCCCGGCCTCGCGGGCAAGAAGGCTCAAGGGCATATGCGATCGGGTTCCTGTCACATGTGCCCGGAACGGGCGACGTCGGCGGCCAGCTCGGTTCTGGCCGTTCGCCCGGCCCGTCCGGGCTGGATCATTGCATCGAGGCCCTTCATAATCCCGTTCCACAGCTGTGCAATAACAAAGCACGACGGCGCGGTGAAAGGCACCGCAGAGGGAGGGAAGGCGACGATGCTCCACTGGAAGACCGGAAAAGTGGCGCTGCTGACAGCAGTGGTATTGGCGGGCTGCCCCGCGGCCCCGATCGTCGCGTCGACGCGGGCGCTTGCGCAGAACACCGTCAAGCTCGAGCTCTGGTCGCGCCAGGACCCGTCGGGACCGCTGCGTGCCGGCAATGTGGTGAAGGCAGCGGAGCGGTTGAACAAGGAGCTCGCGGCCGAGGGCTCGGCCAAGCGCGTGCAGGTTGTGGTGCGCGAAAGCCCGGCGCCTGGCTTCGACGACGATGCGTTGCAGCTCCTCAGGGTCTTCGGGATCGGCCAGGGTCCGGACACGTTCATTGCGGCGCACGAATGGATCTGCGCGTTCCAGGCCGACGGCTTCGTGCTCAAGCTCGATGA
>VAZL01000660.1 GCA_005883445.1 Alphaproteobacteria bacterium
ATGCCGCGTCAGCGCGTACGACACCGCGAGCGCGAGCACCACGGCGACCATGAACACCGCGGTCGCAACGAAAATACCGGTGTGCTCGCCCGAGGCAATATCCGTCGGCAGTATGGGCGAGACCAGCGGCAGGAACAGCGCCGGGCGCGAATTGGCGAGGAAGAACAGCAGCAACGGCCCGAGATCGAGCACGAGCTTGAGGAGGGGATTGAGCTGAGCCTTTTTCGCGGTCATGGGCGCTGTGTGTAGCCTGCCCGACCGGCAATTACCATGTCGCCCGGGACTTCATCGTCGCCACCGCGGAAGACACGATTTCATTCAATCCCCGCGATCGCCCGCGCGAAATCTTTCGCCGAGAACGGTGCGAGATCGTCGATACTTTCGCCCACGCCAATGAAATGCACTGGCAGGCCGTATTTCGCCGCAATGGCAACCAAGATGCCGCCGCGCGCGGTGCCGTCGAGCTTGGTCATGACAAGCCCGGTGACGCCGGCGATGTCGCGAAAGACCTCGACCTGGGAGAGCGCATTCTGCCCGACCGTTGCGTCGAGCACCAACAAAACGGCATGCGGCACTGCGGGGTCGATCTTCTTCATCACGCGCACGATCTTCTGCAGCTCGTCCATCAGCACCGCCTTGTTCTGCAGACGACCGGCAGTGTCGACGAGCAGCACGTCTACCTCCTCGCCCCGCGCTTGCGTGAGCGCGTCGAAAGCGAGCCCGGCGGCGTCGGCGCCCGGGGCGCGCGCGATCACCGACGCGCCGCTGCGCCCACCCCAGATGTTGAGCTGGTCGATGGCGGCCGCGCGGAAGGTATCGCCGGCGGCGAGCATCACCGAGCGGCCCTCGGCGCGGAACTTGGCGGCGAGCTTGCCGATGGTCGTAGTCTTGCCCGAGCCGTTGACGCCGACGACGAGGGCGACGAAAGGCTTTGCTGCGCCGATCAAGAGCGGCTTGGCCACCGGGGTGAGGACCTTCTCGACTTCGGCGGCGACGACCGCTTTCACCTCATCGGCCGTGATCGATTTGTCGTAACGTCCCTCGCCCACCGCGGCGGCGATCCGCGCCGCGCTCTCGACGCCGAGATCGGCGCGGATCAGCACCTCCTCGATCTCATCGAGCATCGCCTGGTCGAGCCTGCGCTTGGCGACGAGATCGGTCACGGCGCCGCCGATCGACGCCGAGGTGCGCTTGAGACCGCCGCTGAGCCGCTGCCACCAGCTTTGCTTCTCTGTCGATTGATCGTTCATATTCTTCCGGTTCGCTCGCGGTCACGTGGTGATAGCGGTTTCGCCGAATCTTGGTAAGTGACCATGACCCCGGAAGAGATAGTGGCTCGGCTCATCTATCGCGACGGCCTGATGCTGGTGATCGACAAGCCGGCAGGCTTGGCCGTTCACAAGGGGCCGAAGGGCGGCGAAAGCCTCGAAGATTATTTCGGCGCGCTCCGCTTCGGCCTGCCACGACCGCCCGCGCTCGCGCATCGTCTCGATCGCGACACCTCGGGCTGCCTGGTGCTCGGCCGCCATCGCAAGGCGCTGGCCGCGCTCGGCCGCCTGTTCAAGAGCGGACAAGTCGGCAAGACCTATTGGGCGGTGGTGGCGGGCGCGCCGCCGCAGGACGAAGGCCGCATCGAGCTGCCCCTCGGCCGGAAGGACGCAACTCGCGGCTGGTGGATGAAGCATGATCCCTCGGGCCAGCCGGCGGTAACCACATGGAAGGTGATGGGGCGCACGCGATTGCCTTCCGCCGGCAGCGACGAAAGCCATGACGTCGCTTGGCTTGCGCTCGAGCCGCTCACCGGTCGCACCCATCAACTGCGCGTGCATTGCGCTGCGATGGGATGGCCCATCCTCGGCGACAGCGTCTATGGAGGCGCCCCGCGGACAGGCGGTCCCGGCCTTAGCCTGCACGCGCGCGAGATCGTGGTGCCGCTCTACAAGAATCGCGCGCCGATTCGCGTCAGTGCGGCCGTGCCGTCGCACATGCAGCAATTGCTGAGCGCATGCGGATGGCCGGGCGACGCGCTCGCCTGCTGATTGCGATGTCGCACCGGCAAGGAGCGCGCTGCGCTTAGTACAGCGTCGCCTTCAAGCGCTCGGGCGCGGCACGGTCATGGGCCTCGCCGCCAATCTTGCCCTCGGTCAACTCGGCGAGAATCGTGCCGTTGCTTGGCAGGCTCTTGCGGTCCACGTGGCGCGACGGATCCCATAGCTTCGAGCGCACGATCGCCTTCGAGCACTGGTAGAAGATGCGGTCGACCGACACGACGAGCACCGCGCGCGGCGCCTTCTCGTTCACTGCAAAGCTCGCACACAGCGCTGGATCGGTCGAGATTGCGGCGCGGCCGTTGACGCGAATGGTCTCGCCGCAGCCCGGAATGAGGAAGAGCAGCGCCACGCGCGGGTCAGAAAGGATATTGCGCAGGCTGTCGATGCGGTTATTGCCGCGCCGGTCGGGAACCAGCAGCGTCTTCTCGTCGTGAATGCGCACGAAGCCCGGCGCATCGCCGCGCGGGGAACAATCAAGGCCGGCGGGGCCCGCCGTGGCCAGCGCGAAGAACGGCGCCGCCTCGATGAAGGCGCCGTACTGGGGGGTGATACGGTCGGTCTCCTTGGCAATCGAGGGCCCATAGGGCTCGCCGTAGATGCGCCCCAGCGCCTCGACGCTGGTGACGATGTGCTCGCGAAAATCCGGCCTACACGGCAAGGAGCTGGCGGCCGTCGTGTCCGGTGATGGTGACGTTGAGGATGATCCCCGGCTGCATGGGCGTCGCAAGGCGCGCGCGGGTGAAATGCTCGGTGCGGCCGAGCTCACGGGATTCGGTCAAGACGCGATGGCTGCGGCCCACTTGCGCGTCGAGGTGACGGCGCAGCGCCGCCTCGCCTTTCTCGCGCAGCCGCCGGGCGCGGTCCTTGATCACCTCGCGCTCGACTTGCGGCATGCGCACGGCGGGCGTGCCGGGCCGCGGCGAGAACGGAAAGACGTGGAGATGGGTGAGCCCGCATTCATCGACGAGAGCGAGCGAGCGAGCGAACATGTCCTCGGTCTCGGTCGGAAACCCGGCGATGATGTCAGCGCCGAAGACCACATCAGGCCGCAGTCGCCGCACCGCTTCGCAGAAGGCCATGGCGTCGGCGCGTGAATGGCGGCGCTTCATGCGCTTCAAGATGAGATCGTCGCCCGCCTGCAGGGAGAGATGCAGGTGCGGCATGAGCCGTGCGTCGGTCGCGAATGCATCGAGGAGGTCGCGGTCGGCCTCTACTGAGTCGATCGACGAGAGCCGCAGCCGAGCGAGCTGCGGCACATGCTTCAAAATCTGCTTCACCAGCGTGCCGAGCTTGGACGCGCCCGGGAGATTCCCGCCATAGCTGGTGAGATCGACGCCGGTGAGAACGATCTCACGATAGCCGCGCGCGCACAGCCTGCGCACCTGCGCGACCGCCTCGCCCATGGGTACCGAGCGCGAATTGCCGCGGCCAAAGGGAATGATGCAAAAGGTGCAGCGGTGGTCGCAGCCATTCTGCACCTGCACGAAGGCACGCGAGCGGCCCTCGAGGCCGTCGATGAGATGCGCGGCCGTCTCCCTCACCGCCATGATGTCATTGACCGCGATCTTTTCCTCGGCAGCGACGCCGAAGGATGCTCGCGCCAAAACATCGCGATGCTGTCGCCACGCCTGCGCGCTGATCTTCTCCTCGTTACCCAGCACCAATGCGACTTCCGGCATGTGGGCGAAGGTTTTGGGTTCGGTCTGCGCCGCGCAGCCCGTGACCACGATGGGCGCGTCGGGATGCTCGCGCTTGAGCTTGCGGATCGCCTGGCGCGACTGCCGCACCGCCTCCGCCGTCACCGCACAGGTATTGACGACGACCGCATCGGCGAGCCCGGCCGCTTGCGCCTGGCGGCGGATCACCTCCGCCTCATAGGCGTTGAGCCGGCAGCCGAAGGTGACGACATCGACGCTCATTGGGTCGCACTCAGGTCGAATAGCGCCGGATCGAATTTGCCCTCGTACTCGTACGCGACCGGGCCGGTCATCAGTACGTGGTCGTCATGCGCGCGCCATTCGATGCGCAGCTCGCCGCCCGGCAGCGTCACCGTCACCGTGCGGCCGACCAGACCCAGGCGCACGGCCGCGACCGCCGCCGCGCAGGCGGCGACCACGATGGGCGCGTCGGGATGCTCGCGCTTGAGCTTGCGGATCGCCTGGCGCGACTTCCGCACCGCCTCCGCCGTCACCGCACAGGTATTGACGACGACCGCATCGGCGAGCCCGGCCGCTTGCGCCTGGCGGCGGATCACCTCCGCCTCATAGGCGTTGAGCCGGCAGCCGAAGGTGACGACATCGACGCTCATTGGGTCGCACTCAGGTCGAATAGCGCCGGATCGAATTTGCCCTCGTACTCGTACGCGACCGGGCCGGTCATCAGTACGTGGTCGTCATGCGCGCGCCATTCGATGCGCAGCTCGCCGCCCGGCAGCGTCACCGTCACCGTGCGGCCGACCAGACCCAGGCGCACGGCCGCGACCGCCGCCGCGCAGGCGGCCGAGCCGCAGGCCTTGGTGAGGCCGGCGCCACGCTCCCAGGTGCGCAGGACGAGGCGGTCGCGGGAACCCACCTGCGCGAGCGAAATGTTCGCGCGCTCCGGAAAGATCGGATGGTTCTCCAACAGCGGGCCGAGCTTGCCGAGGTCATAGGCGCCGACGTCGTCGACCCAGAAGATGGCGTGGGGATTGCCCATGCTGACGACGGACGGCGAATGCAAGATCGGCTTGGCCGTCGGCCCGACCTGGAGCGCGATGGCCTGCGTATCGTCGAATTTCTCGGCGAGCGGGATCTCGTTCCAGGCGAAACGCGGTTTGCCCATGTCGACGGTCGAAACCAGCGGCCTGTCGCCCTTCCA
>VAZL01000661.1 GCA_005883445.1 Alphaproteobacteria bacterium
CGCAGTATCCGGAGCGACCGATCCGGCTCATTCTGCCGTTTCTCGCCGGCGGCGCGGTCGATCACGTGGCGCGCCTCGTGACGGCGCGCATGGCGGAAGAACTCGGCCGCCCCTTCGTGATCGAAGAACAAATCCGGCGCCGGCGGCGTCATTGCCACCGACGCTACTGCCAAGGCTGCCGCCGACGGCTACACGCTCCTGCTGACGACACCCAACCACACGATCAATGCCGCGCTCAGCTCGAAGCTCCCCTACGATACCGAGAAAGACCTTGCGCCGGTTTCGATTGTCGCCGAGGTTCCGGAATTGCTGGTGAGCCATCCGGCGGCGCCGTTTGCCGACTTTGCCGGCTTTGTCGCCTATGCCAGGAACAATCCAGGCAAGCTCAACTACTCCTCCGCTGGCAATGGCACGCTGCCGCATGTAACGATGGAATTGCTGCTGCGACGCACCGGCATCACTGTCGCCCATATTCCCTACCGCGGCGCGGCGCCGGCGATGACCGACCTGCTCGCAGGACAGGTGCAGCTCAAGATGGATACCTATGCAACCGCCCACCAGCATGTCGCGCAGGGCAAGTTGCGGGCGCTCGCCTTCGCGAGCCGCGAGCGCTCGGCATTGATGCCGGATGTTCCGACGATCGCGGAAATGGGTCTACCCGGCTACGAGGGCATATTGTGGATCGGCATCATGGCTCCGGCGGCGACGCCGAAGTCGGTGATCGAGAAGCTCGCCGCGGCTGCTCAACACGCGGTTCGCAACCCTGATCTGGCCGAGCGGCTCAAGCGCGACGGGATCGAGCCGGTAGGCGGCACCGCTGAAAGCTTCGCCGCTTTGATCGCGAAGGAGATTGTGCAGTGGCGCGACCTCGCGCAATCCGCCAAGATCACGCTTGATTGAGATCGGCGACCTAAACATTTTCGGCCGATTGACTAACCCAGGCGCCGGCCGTACCGGCGTCCGCTTTCGCCACAGCGTGCAACGCACCCGTCACTATGAGAGCAATCGTGATGATCACACGCCGACAGTTCAATGCGACAGCGTCCGCTGCCCTACTCGTTCCGAGCGTCACCACCGTTGGGGCACGCGCCGCGGCGTGGCCTACCCGGGTTGTGCGCATCATCGTGCCCTTTGCAGCGGGAGGGCCGACCGATGTGATCGGGCGCATCGTCGGCGAGCAGCTCTCGAAGACCTGGGGGCAACAGGTTGTCATCGAGAACCGACCGGGCGGCGGTACAAATATCGCGAACGAGTTGGTCGCGCACTCGGAGCCTGACGGCCATACGGTTTTAATGGGCGGGCAGTCGCAGGCGACGACACGAGCTCTCTATCGTTCGCTGAACTACGATCCCATTGGTGATTTTGCTCCCGTTGCTTTCATCTGCGGCTATTCGTTTTTCATGTTCGTGCCGAACTCGCTTCCGGTGAAGTCCGTGCGCGAGTTCGTCGCATATGCCAAGGCAAACCCGGGCAAGCTCGCGCTCGCCTCACCGGGCACAGGATCATCACCGCACCTTTGCGGCGAGCTGTTCAAGCACATGGCCGGCATCGAGATGGTGCATGTGCCGTATCGTGGCGCTGCCCCGGCGATGAACGACCTTATTCCCGGTCGCGTGCATCTCCTCTTCTCCGGCGGAGCCACACTCGACAATGCGAGATCGGGCCAAGTGCAGGTTCTCGGTTACACCGGCGCCGAGCGCGCCGCCATCGCTCCCGAAGTGCCGACTATCGCCGAGGACGGTGTCGCCGGGTTTAACGTGATCTCCTGGTACGGATTTTTCGTGCCGGTCAAGACGCCACGCGAAATCATCATGAAAATGAATGCCGACACGATTGCCGCGCTCGCCCATCCGGACGTGAAGGGACGTCTGCTGCCGCTCGGCTACGAGAGCAGGCCCGACGCGCCCGAGCGGGTCGGGGCATTGCTCAAAAGCGAAGTCGAACTGTGGACCCGCGTCGGTAAGGAAGCCGGCATCGCGCCGCTAGACTGATCGCCGAAAAATAACACGGCGCAGGACTTCCAGAGGCAAAGCGCTCCCAAGCGTACCCGGGACACTGGTAGGCTGTGCGCACAACGCTTTTAGGGGCATCATCATGAAACTCTCCAGCCGTCGATCTCCCTATCTGGTTGCCGCCGGCGTTCTTTCTATCCTTTTCGGACTGACCGGTGCGTGGTCGCAGACCGCGAGAACTATCAAGATTGTTGTTCCCTACCCGGCTGGCGGCACCGCCGACATCCTTGCTCGTATTCTGGGTGAGCAGATCAGCCGTACTGAGGGCGTCACCTTATTGACTGAGAACCGCCCTGGTGCGAGTGCAGTCATCGGAACCGAAGCTGTATCCCGCGCTGCACCCGACGGCAGCACCTTGCTGATCACTTCAACCGCATTTCTTATTGCCCCGCACCTGACAAAGGTGAACTACGATCCGCTGACCAGCTTCGAACCAATTTGCCAACTCGTAAGTGCGCCGATAATCGTCGTCGTCAACAGTGGATCGCCGTACCGTACGTTCGCCGATTGGCTCAACGCGGCGCGGGCCAAGCCCGGTTCACTGACGCTGGCGAGTATTCCGGGGGGCCTTTCGCGCATCGCATTCGAAATGCTCAAGCGCGCGGCCAACGTCGACATTGCGTTCATCCCCTATGCCGGCGATGCTCCTGCCGTTAACGCGCTGCTCGGCGGGCATGTGACCGCGGTCTTCTTGCCCTACTCGGGGGTTGCGGCGCAGTTGAAGGCTGGCAAGTTGCTCGCACTCGCTAGCGCC
>VAZL01000662.1 GCA_005883445.1 Alphaproteobacteria bacterium
CGAAGAATTCCGCGTAACTCCGGTAGGGGCCCGGCTCGAATTCGCTCATGTCGATCGCGTGCTTGCGGATGAACGGCAGGATCTTTTTCGCGCTGAAGCGGGAATTCTGGTACGCCGCAAGCAGCCAGTCGTAGAGCGGGTGCGATTCCAGCCACTGGTTCAGCGAGCGGCGCGGCGCGCTCTCATAGGTGCTGGGCGCGTCGTCCATGAATTCCTCGATGAGCCGCCCGGCCTTGCGGTCAAAGACAGGTAGCGGAAGCGGTTTGCTGGCCATCGGTATCCCTTGCCCAACCTACCGTTTAACGCGTAGGCGGAACATTGGGTTCAGCCCCTGTCTGCGTCAGGATTTCATAAGACGGCTTCCGGACAGCTTCCAGGCGGAAACGTCACCGGTGTCACATCGGAAGCAAGCGATGTCGTAGGCAAGCGACTACAAGTCTTGGACGAGCTCGTCCCAGGTAACCGGACTGTCGCAGTGTTGATGAATCCGGATACGCCGTTCTCGGCGCTGGCATTGCGGGAGCTCAAGGCGGCGGCTGCGGTGACGGCGCAGCCGATCCAGGCGGTCGAAGCAAGAAGCGCCGATCAGGTCGTGACCGGCGTCGAAGCCGCCGCGAAGGCTGGCGCACCCGGTCACGCTGGAAGATGCGTTGCTGGTGAGTACTCGTCGGCAAATCGCCGATCGCGCCATAACGACTCGGCTGCGATCGTGTATGGAAGCAGAGCGTTTCCCGAGGCGGGCGGATTGATCTCGTACGGCGTCGACCGACGGCATATGTACCGTCGCGCCGCTGAGTACGTCAATATGATTCTCAAGGGTAGGACCCCCTCCGAGCTACCCGTCGAGCAGCCAACTAAGTTCGAGCTTGTGATCAACCTCAAGGCTGCGAAGGCGATTGCCCTTGATGTGCCTGACAGGCTGCTCGCGCTCGCCGACGAGGTGATCGAATGAAAAGGCGCGAGTCCATATCGCTTCTCGGCGGCGCGGCGGCCGCGTGGCCGGTGGCGGCGGCGTTAACGACGGCGTGAGGTCTGCTTGTGACCCGCACGAGATGAAGCCCTGATTCTGTTTCGCCGCGCGAATCCGAGCCGGATGGGATTTTCGGGAACGACAGGGTGTAAGCCAGGATCGAACTGACGGAGAAGCGACCTCGAGCACAGCGGCCGAGGGGGTTGAGACTCCTTCGCGGCGCGCCGCAAGCCGCGCGTCACGCAGCCTTGCGCCGCTTTTTCTTGAAGGTGTTCATTCCCTCTTCGATGAGTTTCCGCGCCTTGTCCGGACTGGCGTCGTGTGTCGCCCGGAATTTGCGGTTGCGCAGCTTGTTGTAGCTGACGAAAAATTCCTTGATCTCGTCGAGAAGGTGCGGCCGCAGGTCGCTGAGCTTCTTTGCCTTGTCGTACGTCTGGGCATGGGTCGCGATCGCTATCAGGCGGTCGTTGCGCGTCCAGCCTTCGCCCTTTTCCTTCTGCTCGGCCTCGATCGCGCCGACAAGGCGCGCGCGTACCACGCAGCCCGGGATCACGGACGCTTCCATGAGCACGAGGATGTCGAGCGGGTCGCCGTCCTCGCCGAGCGTCGAGGGGATAAAGCCAAAATCATAGGGAAAGACCATGCCTTCCGGCAGAACGGTCGAAAGCTGCATACAATCGCATTCGCGTCGCTGTCAAAGGGCGAGATTTCGGACAGGACGGTATGGCGCGCGGAACGGGGCGACATGAAAAAACCCATGAAATCAACAAACGGACAACGCGCTGCCGCGGCGCGTGGTTCCTTCCCGCGTCCGAACGCGGTTGCATCCGCCCGCCTGCCGCCCTGACCCAGGCGGGCTGGTTGCTGGAGGAGGAGGAGACCGATCAAGCCCTGAGCGAATTGGCGCAGACCTGCATCAACAGGAGCGCTGTCCGAAGCCGCCTGGGCCCAGGGGCTTTATAAAAAGGGTACGGGGACTCTTGCCTGCCTCGCATTCCTGCGCCCGCTGGTGCCCCGCTCGGAGCGAAAAGCGCGTTCAGGCGTTGTCCTAGGGCATCCGCTCGATTTCACTCGCATGGCATCGCTTGATACCGCCGCCGTTGCCGCCTTGCTCCGAGAATACGGGCAACGCGCCGCCTTGCGCGGCGGCAACCCCTACCGCGCCAAAGCCTATATCCGCGCCGCCGACAGCCTGAGCGCGCTAGCCGAGCCGCTCGACCAGATGATTGCGCAAGGCCGCCTCCGCGAGATTCCTGGCGTCGGCGACGTCATTGCTGACATCATCATCAGACTGCATGCGAATGGCACCCATCCCTACCTAGAGGCTATGCGCCAGGAAATCCCGGCGAGCGTGCTGGAAATGCTCTCCGTGTGGGGACTGCGGCCGGACAAGGTGTTGAAGCTCTATAGAGAGCTTGGCATCACCTCGCTGGCCGAACTGGAGACAGCCGCCCGCGAAGATCGGATCAAGGGCGTCAAAGGCCTTGGCGCCGCCCTGCAAACAAAGATATTACGGAACATAGAACTCAGCCGCGCTGGGGCCGGACGGCTTCACATCCACCGTGCGGCGGCCTTACTGGAAAACGCGCAAACCATGTTGCGTCAGGCCCACCCCGAACTCTCGCGGATCACGCCTGCGGGAGATTTCCGGCGGGGCTGCGAGCTCATCGGCGATCTCGCCATCGTGGCGCTAGCGCCCACGCTTGAGCGAGGACAAGTCGTGTTGCGCGGCGGCGGAACGCTGGCTGTGCATCTGGCCGACGCGACACATTACGGCGCGGCATTGCTATCCGCGACCGGATCGAGAGTGCATCTGGACACGCTGTGCGCCGTGGCCCGCAACCGCGGCATGACGCTGACCCCTCAAGGTCTCAAGCGTAGCCGCACCATCATTGCCGCCAAAACCGAGGAAGAAATATACGCTACTCTGGACCTGCCATTTATTCCGCCCGAGCTGCGCGAGGGACGCGATGAGATCGATCGCGCCATTGCCGGCAAACTGCCGCGTCTGGTCGAGGACGGCGACTTGCGCGGCATCCTGCACGCCCATACCGATTTGTCGGACGGCATCGATACCCTGGAAACTATGGCGAAGGTGACGCGGGCGCGCGGCTACCAATATTTTGGAGTCGCCGATCATTCCAGGTCGGCGCATTACGCCGGCGGCCTTTCAGTCAGTGAGATCGGCGCGCAGCACCGCGCCATCGACAAGCTGAATAAGACTTTCGGGGGCGGCTTTCGGATTTTCAAAGGCATCGAATCCGACATTCTCGCCGACGGGTTACTCGATTATCCGGATGTTGTGCTCGACCGGTTCGACTTCGTGGTCGCAAGTGTGCACAGCCACTTCAGAATGGACCGCACCGAGCAGACCGAGCGCATCATGCGCGCGGTCGCCAATCCCTACACTACTATCCTCGGGCACATGACGGGGCGTCAGCTATTGCGCCGTGCCGGCTACGAGGTCGATGTCGAGAAAATCCTTGCCGCGTGCGCCGCTCATGGCGTCGCCGTCGAGATCAATGCCAATCCGTGGCGGCTCGATTTGGACTGGCGCTGGCATCAATGCGCGCTCGATCTTGGCTGCATGATGAGCATCAACCCGGACGCGCATTCGACCCGCGAAATCGATCTGACGCATTGGGGCGTCGAGATGGCGCGCAAAGGTGGCGTGCCGGCGGATCGGGTGCTCAATTGTCTTTCGCTGCGACAGATCACGAGGCATTTTGGCAGGCGAAGGCGCGAACAGGCGCGCGCGGCCTGAACGCGACGGAAAGGACAGTGCCATGATCGCAGTCGAAACATTGGAGAAAATCATCGAGAAGGCGACGGAATGGGACGCCGGCTGGTGCGCGCCAGGAAGCCGTGGATGAGGCGAAATACATGATCTCCAAATGGAGGGCGATAATGGACATTCGTAGCGCCCAACCAAACCTCCGGCCGATCACAGCCGCGTCTGCGGTGCTGCTGGGCCTCGCGCTCACGTTTGCGGCTTGGCCCGCCGCCGCGCAGCAATGGACCCCGCAGCAACGCGCGGCCTGTGAACCGGACGCGATGCGGCTCTGCCAGCAGTACGTCTCTGACATTGGCCGTATCAGGGCGTGCATGTCGCGTTACCGTCGCTACCTCAGTCCCGCCTGCCGTGCCGTGTTCGAGGGCGGTGCGAAGAAGAATGCAAGACGCTTTAGGTGAACGACTCATCCGCTCGATGCACACGAAGGAGGGGGTCGAAACTTTGCTCCGGCTTGGCGAACAGGTGGGTGCCGCGGCCGTCGCTCGCGGGTAATCAACAATCTTGCTTGAGTGACGATCACCGCTTGCGTCCGGAAAGGTCGAGGCGGGTTTGACGGCGTGACCGCGCGGAGGCCGTGGCGTGACAGAATATGTCATTCGTT
>VAZL01000663.1 GCA_005883445.1 Alphaproteobacteria bacterium
TGGGCGGATGGTTTCGAAAGGAGATCAAAACCGTCGAGGATCTCACGGGGCTGAAGTTCCGCATCGGCGGCTGGGCCGGCAAGACGCTGCAGAAGCTCGGTGTCGTGCCCCAGCAGATCGCCGGCGGCGACATTTACCCGGCGCTGGAGAAGGGGACCATCGACGCAGCCGAGTGGGTCGGTCCTCACGATGATGAGAAGCTCGGATTCAACAAGGTCGCGCCCTATTACTATTATCCCGGCTGGTGGGAAGGCGGCACCGCGAACCACCTCCTGATCAATCAAGCGAAATGGAACGAGCTGCCGAAGACCTATCAGGCCGTCGTCGCTGCGGCTGCCGGTTTGGCCAACGTCGAGGAAACCGCCAGATATGACGCTCGCAATCCGGCCGCGCTCAAGCGTCTCATCGCGGCCGGCACGCAATTGCGTCCGTTCCCGCAGCCGGTCATGGAGGCGTGTTTGAAGGCATCGAACGAAGTCAACGCCGAGACTTCGGCGGCAAACGCCGATTACAAGAAGGTCCTGGATTCGATGCAGGCATTCCGCAACGACGAGTATCTGTGGTGGCAGGTTGCAGAATACACCTTCGACGGCTTCATGATCCGCACCCGGACGCGGGCGTAAAGCGAGGCTACTGGTGAGGCGGTAGCCCACGCGCGCGGGCTACCGCGCACCGCTGACAAGCGCAGGGGAGGAGCCATGAAACGTCGTCAGTTCCTGCGGGCAGCCGGCTTGGCCGCCGCCGCGACCGCAGTCGCCAAGCCCGCCATCGCCCAGTCCATGCCGGAGCTCAAGTGGCGGCTCACCTCGAGCTATCCGAAATCGCTCGACACCATCTATGGCGCGTCGGAAGCCTTCGCCAAGGCGGTCGCCGAGGCGAGCGATAACAAATTCCAGATTCAGGTCTTTGCCGCGGGCGAGATCGTGCCGGGCCTGCAGGCCGCCGACGCCGTGCAGAACGGCACGGTCGAGATGTGCCACACCGCGTCCTACTATTATTTCGGCAAGGATCCCACGTTCGCCTTCGGCACCGCCGTGCCGTTCGGTCTCAACAGCCGCATGCAAACCGCGTGGATGTATTTCGGCGGCGGCATGGAGCTGATGAACGACTTCTACAAGAGGTTCAATATCTACGGCATTCCGGCGGGCAATACTGGCGCCCAGATGGGAGGCTGGTTCCGCAAGGAGATCAAGGAGGTGTCCGATCTCAACGGGCTCAAGATGCGGATCGGCGGCTTTGCCGGGCACGTCATTTCGAAGCTCGGCGTGGTGCCGCAGCAGATCGCTGGCGGCGACATCTATCCGGCGCTGGAGAAGGGCACGCTCGACGCCTGCGAGTGGGTCGGTCCCTACGATGACGAGAAGCTGGGCTTCCAGAAAGTGGCCCAGTACTACTACTACCCCGGCTGGTGGGAAGGCGGGCCCATGCTGCACAATTTCGTCAATCTCGATAAGTGGAATGCGCTGCCGCCGGCCTACAAATCACTGGTGCGGACCGCGTCCTCGATGGCGAACGAGTGGATGCAGGCAAAGTATGACGCCGCCAATCCTGCGGCGCTCAAGCGGCTGGTGGCGGGCGGTGCGCAGCTGCGGCCGTTCACGCAACCGATCATGGATGCCTCGCTGCGAGCGGCGCTCGATCTCTACGCCGAAGTGTCGAAGAGCAACCCCGACTTCAAGAAGGTCTGGGAAGCGATGCTTGCCTTCCGCAACGATCAATATTTGTGGTGGCAGGTCGCCGAGCTGACCTACGACACCTATCTCGTTCGCAATCGTACCCGCACCTGAGCTGCCGTCGTCTCCGGGCTCTTTCAATGAACGCGCCGTAGTGCTGGAGACGGCGCTATACGTTTCGTTTTCGCCCGTCTATAAATATTGAACTCTTTCGCCGAGCGCCACGAGCGTCCCTCATGCTTGGCGAAGGCCGCGCGCCGCATGCTATTCGGCGTCGCATAGAAAAAACTCGCCAACGGGGTCGACAGGGAGGATCATCATGAAACGACGGGAATTTCTCAAGGCGGCGGGCGTCGGGATCGCGACGTCCACGATCGCCGCGCCGGCCATCGCGCAATCAATGCCGGAGTTGAGATGGCGGTTGACGGCGAGTTGGCCGAAGTCGCTCGACACGCTCTATGGCGGATGCGAATACTTCGCCAGGCGCATCGCCGAGATCACCGACAATAGGTTCCAGATCCAGGTATTTGCCGCGGGCGAGATCGTGCCGGGGCTGCAGGTGTTGGACGCCGTGCAGAACGGCACGGTCGAGATGGGCAATACTGCCCTCTATTACTATTGGGGCAAGGACCCGGCCTTCACCTTCGGAACCGCGCTGCCGTTCGGGTTGAATGCCCGCCAGATGAACTCCTGGCTTCGCTTCGGCGGCGGGGCCGATCTTCTCAATGAGCTGTTGAAGAACTTCAACTGCACTGGGGTCGCAGCAGCCAATACCGGCGCGCAGATGGGCGGCTGGTTCCGCAAGGAGATCAAGTCGGTCGAGGATCTGAAGGGCCTGAAGATGCGCATCGGCGGGTTTGCCGGCACCATCGTCTCCAAGCTGGGGTTGGTGCCGCAGCAACTCGCCGCCGGCGACATCTATCCGGCGCTGGAGAAAGGTACGCTCGACGCCTGCGAATGGGTCGGGCCTTATGACGACGAGAAGCTCGGGTTCTACAAAGTCGCGAAGTACTATTACTATCCGGGTTGGTGGGAAGGCTGCGGCCAGGCACACAACATCATCAACCTCACCAAATGGAACGAGCTGCCGAAGAGGGCCGCACTCAAACGGCTGTTGTCGCAAGGCGTGCAACTGCGTGGGTTCCCGCAGGATGTGATGGAAGCGTGCTACAAGGTCGCGATCGAAATCTACGCGGACTTGTCGCAGACGAACCCCCACTTCAAGAAGTTGTACGACAGCCTCGTGGCGTTTCGCGGCGATTCTCTGCTCTGGCTCCAGGTCGCCGAACTCTCGTTCGACAGCTTCATGATCCGAATGCGTACGCGGACCTGACGGCGCACGGCAGGCGGCGAGTTCCGCCTGCCGATGTCACGGCCTGGATGGCGGGCCGAAGTCGAGTGGCGGCGGCATATCGGGCTGCGGGATGTCGATCTGGATCTTCGAGGGATCGATGCGAGCGCCGCGGTCGATCCAGTAGGTCACCGACCCCGGCCAGAAGATGACGATGATGACCAGAATCACTTGCAGCACCACCCAGGGAATCGCCCCCCAATAGATTTCCGAAGTCTTGATCGACGGTGGTGCGATGCCGCGCAGGTAGAACAGGGCGAAGCCGAAAGGCGGATGCATGAAGCTCGTCTGAATATTGGCGCAGATCAGCACGCCGAACCAGATGAGATCGGAATGCAATCACAAAAATGAACACATTGACGAAGACCAGGAAACCGATCTGCCCGCCAGGCAGGGAGGTCAAGAGGTGTTCGATCCATTCCTTTCCACCTACGCCCTGAAATACCAGGCTGAAGGTGCGCGCGCCGATCAGGATGTAGACGACCATCGCAGTGATGCGCATGGTCGTCGACATCCCCTGATACAGAAGCGACCAAGTGAGCGTGCCGTAAGAGGCGGCGAGGGCGATCGCGCCGACCACGCCCAGGGCTCCTGCCTCGGTGGGCGTGGCCAGCCCCATGAAAATGGTCCCCAGCACCAGGAAGATCAGCCCAAGCGAGGGGATGATGCCGCGCAAGCATTTTTTCCACAGCGCCCAGCCCTGCAGAGTGCGCGCCTCGAGCGGCAGAGCGGGCACGTGCTTTGGCCATACCAAACTGACAATGAGCACCCAGGCGCAAAATAGCGCGACCTGAATGATGCTCGGACCGATGGCGCCGGCATACATGTCGCCGACCGAGCGGCCGAGTTGATCGGCAAGCACGACCAGAACGAGCGAGGGCGGAATGAGTTGGGTGATCGTGCCGGACGCCGCGATCACGCCCATCGTGTGCCGCGTCGAATAGCCGTATTTCAACATCGGCGTCATCGCGATCACGCCCATGGCGATGACCGAAGCGGCGACGGTGCCGGTAATGGCGCCGAGAATGGCGCCGACGAAAATCACCGCATAAGACAAGCCGCCGCGAACCGGGCCGAACAATTGTCCGATCGAATCGAGCAGGTCCTCGGCCAGCCCGCAGCGCTCGAGGATGGCGCCCATGAAGGTGAAGAACGGGATCGCGAGCAACAGGTCGTTGGAGACGATGCCGAACAGTTGGTAGGTGAGATTGCCGAGGAAGTCAGGGCGGATGAGACCGAGCTCGATGCCGATGAAGCCGAAGAACAGGCCGGTCGGCGCCAGCGAGAATGCCGCCGGATAACCGATCAGCATGAAAAGCACCATGCCGCCGAACATCAGGGGCGCCATGTTCTCCCGAACGAAATGAATCATTGCAGCGGCTTCTCGTACTCGAACCGCAGCCGATGGTGATGGATGAGCGCCTCAACGCGCTTGATGAGCTCGGAGACGCCTTGCAGCGCCATCAGCGTGAAGCCGACGGGAAGGATGAGCTTCACCGGCCAACGGATGAGGCCGCCGGCGTTCGACGAGGTTTCGTCGATGCGCCAGGATTCCACGAACCACGGCCACGTGAAGTAGACGAGGATCACGCAGATCGGCAGGAGAAAGAGCAGGCAGCCGATGATATCGATCCAGATGCGCGCGCGTTCGGAGAGCGCCGAGTAGAACAGGTCGACGCGCACGTGCTCGTTGACCTTGAGCGTATAGGGACCGCCCAGCAGCA
>VAZL01000664.1 GCA_005883445.1 Alphaproteobacteria bacterium
AAAGCCGAAAAGCATCGCTCGCCTGGTTTACGGGAAAAAGCTGGACGATAATCCTGCGAGCGCATGATCAGCGGCACGGCGTACGCTTTTTCCATCCGGTGTCTGACCGGACGGCGCAACCGCCGAAGGAGATCCGATGCAATCCATACCGGTAGGCTCCAAAGGCTCCTTCAGCCTGGTCGTAACTCCCGACCATCTCGCCAACCGTTTCAAGGACGCAACCTTGCCTCCGGTTCTGGCGACGCCGGTCATGATCATGGTCATGGAGAATGCGGCGCTCAACGCGATCAAGCCGTATCTCGATGCCGGCGAAAGCGCGCTCGGGACGCGCGTCGACGTTCGCCACCTGGCGGCGACACCGGCCGGCCGGCGTGTCACAGGCGAGGCCGAAGTGACGAAGGTCGCTGGACGGCGCATCGAGTTCAGGATCCGGGCGACGGACGGGACCGAGGAGATCGGCATCGGCACGCACGAGCGGATGCTGATCGATCTCGAGAAGTTCTCGGAGCGAATGAAGACGAAGTTCGGTTAAGAGGAAGGCGGACTCGTCCTCGCCTGTGAGAAAATCGCGGGCGGACCGGGATTTTCAAAACCCATCGCGCGTCAAACCCCGCAGGAAATCCGAGAGCGACCGCGCCGATCATGTGGCGACGCCAAGGACCGACTGACCGATGAGCCATTGGCTCGACGAACCCCGACACCTGCACGAAGTGGTGACCGTACGCACCCTCTGGGTGACGATCGCGCTGTCGTTGCTCGTCCACCTCGCCGCGCTTTTTGTGTGGTTGCCGCGAATACCGCTCTTGACGCCCCCGGGTGAAGGACAAGAGCTGGTGAACGACCGGTTGCAGGTTCGGCTGGCCGCCGTTCCAAAGCCGACGCCCATACAAACGCCTGCGCCGCCGAATGAAATCGTGGCGTTAGCGCGGCCTCTGGCGCGCCCGCCGAGAACAGCATTGCGCACGCGGCCGCCGCCAGTGCTGGTCGCACCCTCTCCGACGGCGCCTACCCTCCCGACGCCACCTCCGGCAACGCTGGCCGTTCCCGCACCGCCGCGAATGACTCCGCCCGTCGAGGGCGATCTCTGGTCCTATATCCAGGCCAGGCGGCGTGAGCGTGGTGAGGCGGAAACGCCCCCGGTCGCCATTGCCAAGGCCGATCCGAATGCCGGCCTTGCGGCCAACCTCCCCGTGCCGGCAACCGGAGTCGGCACTCAGGAGAGCAGGAGGGGCGGCGGCATTTTCGAGATCAAGCGCATGGCCTATGACGATGCCGCGTTCGAGTTCTTTGGCTGGAACAGCGACATGGGCCGCAGGACTCCGCAGCTCATCGAGGTGCGAAAAGGCGACAACAGCGACATGCGCATCGCCGTGGTGCGCAAAATGATCGCTATCATCCGCGAGCACTCGAAAACGGATTTCGTCTGGCACTCACCGCGTCGTGACAGCGATCTAGTGCTCTCCGCGCGCCTTTCGGACAACGCGGCGTTGGAGAATTTTATGATCCACGAATTCTTCGATGATCCGCGCGCGCTGCAGTGACGCTATGCCTGGCGCCACAGCTCCCAGACGACCTGCAGGATCAGGACCGCGACGATCGCACCCAGCGCCTTGCGCAGCAGGCCATTGTAGGTCGCAGTGCTGATGCGCGATTGCAGGCGCATTCCGGCGTAAACGGCGACGACGGCAAGCGGAACCAGCGGCAGCGAGGCGTAAAGCATCTGCTGGCTCGGCGCATCGCTCACACCCAGCGCGATCGCCTGGACCGTCTTTCCCGCGATGAAACACAGGTTGAGCGTCTGGGTCATTGCAAGCGGCGTCAGCTCCTGCGTCATAAGGTAGATCACGAGCGGCGGCAGCGCCACGTTTACCGCGCCGGACAGGACGCCCGCAGTCAGCCCAAAAAAGAAGGCCGCGAGCTGCGGCTTATGCTTCACCCACGACCAGTCGAGTTGCCGCAATCGGTCCTGCAGCAGGAACACGACGATTATCGCCGCCAGCAGCAGTTGCAAGGGCTCGTGCGGCACGGTGAGGAGCAGGCGGCTGCCCAGCAGCGTTCCGAGCACCACCCACAACGCGAGCGGCCAGTATTTGCCGATGCTGGCGCGCCAATTTCCGCCGCGCAGGATGCTGACGATGTTGACCGCCATGTTCGGCAGGACGGTCACGAGCACCGCCGTCTTGATGTCGACGAAGAGCGCCACCAGCGGCGTGGAAATGAGCGGAAAGCCGAATCCAAGCGTGCCGTGCGTCAGGCCGGCGAGGGTGATGATCGCGGCCGCGGCGGCGATCATCACAG
>VAZL01000665.1 GCA_005883445.1 Alphaproteobacteria bacterium
TGCCGGCGCGGTTCACGCGCTGCAGTGGCTCCTGCGCCTTTTCGGTGCCGAAGCGCGCCGCATTTTTGACCATCATCTCGGTCAGCCCGATGATGGCATTAAGCGGCGTGCGCAGCTCGTGGCTCATGCTGGAGACGAAGGCCGACTTGTTCTCGCTGGCCTCTGCGAGCTGCCGGTTTTTGTCTTGTAGTTCGTCGAACAGCCGGACGTTCTCAATGGCGATCACCGCCTGGCGTGCGAAAGTTGTCAACAGTGCAATCTGCTTGTCCGTGAATGGCCTTACCTCGGAGCGACGGATCAAGAGAGTGCCAATGGCTTCGTCCTCCCTTAGCAAGGGAATGCCGAGAGTGGTCCGGTGACCGAAACGGAGCGCGCGCTCACTGCCATCGGGGAACTCGTCGGCGGCGGCCCGGAGGTCATGCACGTGCACCGGTTCACGATCGACGAAGGCTCGCCCAGTGACCCAGCCGCGGTCAATCGGCCCCTCGCCTCGCATTGAGATTGGGCCGTGATGCGCTCTGCCACAAAGCCGCTCGCCCTCGCGCAGGAAAATAACCGAATCGTACGCCTCGCAAAGCCGGCAAGAACTCTCGGCGATGGCTTCCAATACCGGCTGAATATTCGTCGGGGAGGCAGCGATCACACCGAGGATCTCGCTTGTCACGGTCTGCTGCTCCAGCGATTCGCGCAGCTCGTTGAGCAGCCGCGTGTTCTCGATGGCGATGACGGCCTGGGCGGCGAAATTGGCCAGCAACGCGACTAGCTTGTCGCTGAAGGGACGAACCTCCTGGTGATATATGACGATCGCACCGATCAGCTCATTTTCTTCCTTGAACATGGGAACGGCGAGGACGCTGCGGTAGCCGGCGAGCTCCACGTTGGCAACCACCCGCGGGTCACGCTCGATATAGGCGCGCTGCTGCATGAGGTCGGGGATATAGGCCACCTGGCGTTTGGCGGCGATCAGACCCAGCCCGCTGTCCGGATGCGGCCGGAACACGCCTTCGCTGCGTCGCTGTTCAACCCAGGCAGCCGGGGCGTCGTGCTCCGCGGTCAGACGAAAGGTCTCGCCGTTGCCGAGATACATCGCAGCGAATTTCGCCTGGCAGATTCGCACTGCGTTTTCCAGCAAGGCCCGGTACACCGGCCCGAGGTCCCCCGGCGAACTGGAGATGACGCGTAGCACCTCGGCGGTCGCGGTCTGCTGCTGCAGCGATTCGCGCAGCTCGTTGAGCAGGCGCACGTTCTCGATCGCGATGACGGCCTGAGCGGCGAAGTTCTTTACCAGTTCGATTTGCTTATTACTGAAGGGGCGCACCTCCTGGCGGTAGAGCACGATTGCGCCAATCAGGTCGTCCTCCTTGAGCATCGGTACGCATAGGAGCGTGCGGGCGCCGCCCACCTCCACCAGCTCGACGGTTGGAGGGTGGCGTTCCAAATAGACCTGCTCGGTTCTGAAGTCAGCGACATGGACGACCGACTTACTGGCAGCGAGGCGGGCGAGCGGGAGCGTCGGGTAGCCGACTATGTTAATCTTCGGTTGCTGCTTCCGCCGCTCCGTGAAAGCTGTCTCACCGTGCACAGCGACAGCGCGGAAGCCGTCTCCCTCCCACAGCGTCAGATTTCCGAACGTCGCCTCGCAAACTTTTGTCGCATTCACCAGCATCGTCTGGAAAACTGTCCCGAGTTCGCCGGGTGAGCTCGAAATGACGCGCAGCACCTCCGACGTCGCGGTCTGCTGCTCCAGTGCTTCGCTCAAGTCCGTCGTACGCTGGCGCAGTTCATTGAGGAGGCGGGTGTTCTCAATGGCGATTACAGCTTGGTTGGCGAAGTTTTGAACCAGCTCGATCTGCTTGTCGCTGAACGGGCGGACTTCCTGGCGGTAAATCGCGAAGACACCGATAAGCTCATTGTCCTTGAGCATCGGGACGGCGAGAACGGTCCGGAACCGCCCAAGATTGACCGCCGCGACGAAGATAGGTTCGCCTTCGACGTAAGCCGGCTCAGTGGTGACATCCGCGATATGAACCGTCCTCCTGGTCTCGATGACACGGCCCAGCGCCGTTCGCGGACCCGGTCGTTGGAGTCCACGTTGCCAGAACTCGGCAAATGCCGGCGGCACTCCGAGCATCGCCGCCGAGCGCCACGCACCGCCCTCGAATCGTAACAGCGCCCCGAAACTAGCCTCGCAAATTCGCACAGCGTTTCCCAGCATGGCCTGGAACACGGGCTCTAGCTCGCCGGGCGAAGAGCTGATGACGCGCAACACCTCCGCTGTGGCTTTCTCTCGCTCCAGCGCCTCGTCGCGCTCAAGGGTGAGTTGAGCAACGTCAGATTGCGTTCTGTGGTCGGCAGCAGATGAATTGCGTAGACGAGGCGTCTTCAGCCCACCGCGACGCTTTTGCGTTTTGGTGTTGCGGCGGCGCGAATTAGCTCGCTCGGTGCCTGCTCCGGAGCGCCGTCTCATTGCCTTGCCCTGGCTCAACAGAGCACATCATAGCGGTATGGGCTGTATTGTGCATCACAGCAAAAGCGGCCTGCTCATGTCCGCTATGGGTCATTCACGACCAGGCCGGCGAAACCACATGCTCAATACCGAGATGATCTGCTAATTGTCCGCTTTCGGGGCGGAGCGGACGTGCTTGCCGCTTTGTGCTGCCGGCTCAACCGGTCGACGCAACACAGGCGTT
>VAZL01000666.1 GCA_005883445.1 Alphaproteobacteria bacterium
GAACTGCGCGGGCCGGCTCTCGCGCCACTCTTGATTGGAGGCGATCGCGGCGGCGGCCTTGGCGCCCTCGATCAAGTCCTTGATCTGCACCTCGCCTTTGGCCTTCTCGTCGCCGCCCTGGATCACCACGCAGGGCGCGCCGCGCTTGTCGGCGTATTTGAGTTGTGGCCCCATCTTGCCCGAACCGAGATAAAGCTCGGCGCGGATGCCGGCGTTGCGCAAGGTCGCGACCATCTTCTGGTAATCGGCGATGCGCTCGCGGTCGAACACCGTGACGACGACAGGGCCGGGCTCGGCCTTGCTCTCGATCTTGCCGAGGTGCTGCAGCGCCGCCATCAGTCGCGACACGCCGATGGAGAATCCCGTCGCCGGCACCGGCTCGCCGCGAAAGCGTTCGATCAATCCGTCGTAGCGCACTTCGTAAACCGGACCAGTGTAGTACTCGAGGCCTCGAACAACAGACGAGTCGAAGCTAATCCGTGTCGGCCCATAGCCGGCAGAGTGGCAGAGGAAAGCGACCTCTTCTAACTCGGTGACACCTTTAGTACCGGCGATGCTGGAGCTGACGATACGCCGCCAGTCGTCAAAGACGCCCTCCAGGTCGATCTCATCGGCCAATTGAAACTCGATGTAATTGAGCACAGCTGCAATTTGCTGCGTGTCCAGGCCCGCACCATGCGTGAAGTCGCCAGATTCGTCCTTTCGTCCGCGACCAAGCAATTGTTCAACGCTGTCGCGTCCAAGCCGGTCGTATTTATCAATCGCTCGCAACACCATTAGACGCTTTGCGGAGTTAACTGCGCCGCCAAGTTTGATTGCCTCGAGCACGCCATCGAGCACCTTGCGATTGTTCACCTTCACGACGTAGCTACCGCGCGGGATGCCGAGCGCCTCCATCGTGTCGGCGGCCATCATGCACATCTCGGCGTCGGCGGCCATCGACGCGGAGCCGACGGTGTCGGCGTCGAACTGCATGAACTGGCGAAAGCGTCCCGGCCCCGGCTTCTCGTCGCGGAACACGAAGCCCTCGCGATAGCTGCGATAGGGCTTGGGCAGCGCGTCGAAATTCTCCGCCACGTAGCGCGCGAGCGGCGCGGTCAGGTCGTAGCGCAAGCTCAACCACTGCTCGTCGTCGTCCTGGAACGAGAACACGCCCTCGTTCGGCCGGTCCTGGTCGGGCAAAAATTTCCCCAGCGCGTCGGTGTATTCGATCGCCGGCGTCTCCAGCGGCTCGAAGCCGTAGCGCTCGTAGACCGCGCGGATCTTGTCGAGCATGCGCCGCGTGGCCGCGATCTCGGCGCCGCCGCGATCGGCGAACCCGCGCGGCAGGCGCGCCTTGAGCTTATTGGTTTTGTCGGGTTTGTCGGCCATTATTGCCCTGCATTGCCGGCCCGCGGGTGGTAGCAGCCGTCCCGCGCAGCGGCAAGGGACGCCATCGACGGGCGCGTCAGGGACGCCACGAGCGCAGCATCACGGCGAGCAGCAACGGAGACAGCCATGCCATCGGCACCAGCACAGCGAGCGACCGCCGTCCCCAACGACCTCGAAGCCTATTGGATTCCGTTCACGCCCAACCGGGCGTTCAAGGCCGCGCCGCGGCTCATCGCGCGCGCCAAGGACATGCATTATTACACCCCCGACGGACGCGCCGTGCTCGACGGCACCGCCGGCATGTGGTGCACCAATGCCGGGCACAATCGCGATCCGATCGTGGCGGCGATCCAGGCGGAGGCGGCCGAGCTCGATTACGCGCCGGCCTTCCAGTTCGCCCATCCCAAGGCGTTCGAGCTCGCGAGCCGGGTGGCCGCGCTCGCGCCCGGGGATCTCGACCACGTGTTCTTCTGCAATTCGGGCTCGGAGGCGGTCGACACCGCGCTCAAGATCGCGCTCGCCTATCACAACGTACGCGGCGAAGGCGCGCGCACCCGCCTGATCGGGCGCGAGCGCGGCTACCACGGCGTCGGCTTCGGCGGCATTTCGGTCGGCGGCATGGTCAACAACCGCAAACTGTTCGGCGCGCTGCTCGCCGGCGTCGACCACCTGCCGGCGACCTACAGCCGCGAGCACCAGGCCTTCAGCAAAGGCGAGCCCGAGTGGGGCGCACATTTGGCCGACGAGCTCGAGCGCATCGTCACGCTGCACGACGCCTCGACCATCGCCGCCGTGATCGTCGAGCCGATGGCGGGCTCGACCGGCGTGCTGCCCGCGCCCAAGGGCTACCTGCCGCGGCTGCGCGCGATCTGCGACAAGCACGGCATCCTGCTCATCTTCGACGAGGTCATCACCGGTTACGGCCGTCTCGGCCACGCGTTCGCGGCCGAGCGGTATGGAGTCAATCCCGACATGATCACCTTCGCCAAAGGCATCACCTCGGGCAGCGTGCCCATGGGCGGCGTGATCGTGCGCAAGGGGATTTACGACGCCTTCATGCGCGGGCCCATGCACGTGGTCGAGCTGTTTCACGGCTACACCTATTCGGCGCATCCGCTTGCTTGCGCGGCGGGGCTCGCGACGCTCGACCTCTACCGCGAGGAGGGACTGTTCGAGCGCGCGCGCAAGCTCGAGCCGGTCTGGGCCGAGGCGGCGATGTCGCTCAAGGGCCTGCCCAATGTGCTCGACATCCGCTGCGTTGGCCTCACCGCCGGCATCGATCTGGCCTCGCGGCCGGGCGAGGTCGGCAAGCGCGCGTACGACGCCATGGATAAAGCCTTCCATGAGCACGATCTGGTAATCCGCGCCGCTGGCGAAACGCTGGTGCTTACGCCCCCGCTCATCGTGAGCGAACGCGAGATCGAGGAGATGTTCGCCACGACCGCGCGCGTGATCAAAGCGGTCGCGTAGGAGTCTTCATCGTCCTGCGAAGGCGGGCTGCGGCCGCAGGATTGCCCAGCCGACGATGAGCACGCGCTGAACCTGCGCGTCGCCGGCGACGCGGCGCAGCGCGAGCGGCATCACGGTGGGATCGCTGCCGGTCCACACCACCACCGCGCCCTTGCTGCGTAGGTCGCCGAGGTCGATCCATGGGGCGCGGCGCCAATCGCCGTCGATGAGCACCCGCGGCTGCTCCCGCGCGTAATGGGCGACGTTGCCGCCGTCCCACATGGTGCCGATGACATAGGTCAGCGGTCGGCCTGTGGCGGCACGAAAGCGGCGCGCGAGTTCGTCGCCGAGCCGATCGCCGGGATAGAACACGGCGCGATAGCGGTGATCGATCGCCGGCAGCACCGAATAGCTCGCGGTAAAGACAATCGCGAACAACGCGAACACCCCCGCCCACACGCCCGCGACCCGCCGCAGCCGCGTGGGCTCGATCGCGGTGCGCGCGGAGAGCACGATCCAAAGTCCGAGAAAGAGCCACAGCGGATAGCCCCACATGGCGATGGCGCCGCGTCCGGTGAGCGCTGAGACGGCGACCGTGGTCACCGCCGGACCGAAGGCCAACAGCGTCACGATGCGCCGGTCGA
>VAZL01000667.1 GCA_005883445.1 Alphaproteobacteria bacterium
GGAAATTATCGAATCGACTTCTGATAGAGTGAATATAGAGTTTACAACCACCTTTTTATACCATATATGGTGGTTGTGATCGATGTCGAGCCCATTCGAGAGCGGTTTTTGACGGTGGCGCCGTTTCTTGATGAACGGGGTCGTCGCCTGGTTGCCGCGGCGGAGGCGTTTGCCGTGGGATATGGCGGCATTGCCGCGGTGGCGATGGCGACCGGCATGGCGCCGAGCACGATCGGGCGCGGTCTGAGGGAATTGGCGCAAGATGAGCCGTCCGAGCGGATTCGGCGGCCGGGGGCAGGGCGCAAGCCGACGATTTGCAAGAGCCTGCCCCCGCGAAGGCGGGGGACCCGACGCTACTCCCAGATCTCGAGGCGTTGGTCGAACCAACGACACGCGGGGATCCGGAATCGCCGTTACGGTGGACCTGCAAGAGCGTACGCCGGCTGGCGCAGGCGCTGCAGGCGCAGGGCCACCAAGTGAGCCGCACCCTGGTGGCCGAACTGCTCAATGCGGCGGGCTACAGCCTGCAAGCCAACCGCAAGACCAAGGAGGGCGACAACCACCCCGACCGGGATGCGCAGTTCGGCTACATCAACACCCAAGTGACTACGGCGTTGACCGAACAGCAGCCGGTAATCTCGGTCGACACCAAGAAAAAAGAACTGGTCGGGGATTTCCGTAACAATGGCCGCGAATATCGCCCGCAAGGCAACCCGGAAGCGGTTCGGGTCCATGACTTCCTGATCAAGGAGCTCGGCCGCGCGGTGCCTTACGGGGTCTATGACCTCGCTGCCAATTCTGGTTGGGTGAGTGTCGGCGTTGACCATGACATGGCGGCCTTTGCCGTGAGTAGCATCCGCCAGTGGTGGCAGGCCGTCGGTCGGACACGCTATCCCGACGCCACCCGGCTGCTGATCACCGCCGACGGAGGCGGCAGCAACGGCTCGCGGGTGCGGCTGTGGAAGCGCGAACTCCAGAAGCTGGCCAACGAGCTCGGCCTCGACATCATGGTCAGCCACCTGCCGCCCGGCACCAGCAAGTGGAACAAAATCGAGCACCGCCTCTTCT
>VAZL01000668.1 GCA_005883445.1 Alphaproteobacteria bacterium
CGAGTTGCCGAAGGCATGCCGCGTCGCTCGGTCGCAAGCCGGAGGGCAGCAAGGCGGATCGCATGGCAGCGCAGTCGACCAAGTCGAAGCCGGCCACGTCCATTTGCCCAAGAGCGACGATTGGCTCGGCGCGAGCTGCTCGCCTTTCCCTACGGCCAACACGAAGGTCAGGTCGACAGCGTCTCGCAGTTCCTCAATGGGGGCGGCGAGGCACAGGTTCTTCCGCGCGTTTATTGATCGGCCCCTGTTGCCGCCCGCGGAGGTCTATGGAGGCTGGGAAGAGGAGCAAATATCATGTCGATGCCACGCCGGGATTGCCGGCAAGGCAGCGCTCCTGGTCAGCCCAGGAAAGGGGCAGCGCGCGCACGAGCGTCGTGACGGTGAGGTCCGCCGGCGCGGTACCGTCCAGGAGAGCCGAGATGATCCGGGGCGAGAGGAAGGCCAGCGATGCCAGTAGCCGGACGTGCCGTTCGACCTTGCCTTCCCGCCGCGCGATCGCGGCAAAATCGGCCAGCCGGCCGCAGGCCAAATCGTCCATCCATTGGCGCGCCTTGGCGATGGCGATCAGGAGGGCATCGCGCCGCGACGGCTTGATCGGGCTATTGTGAGCGGGCACGTGAATGATGCCCTTGACGGTGGCCAGCACCGGGGGGCTCCACGGGATGGTGATCATCGTGGCCGGGCTCAAAGGCTCCGTTGCGTGTTGACCCGAATGGTCGGGGATGTCTGCGACCTGGCGCAGTTGCAGGTTGATGGTTTTGGAGGTCAGGGTGGCGCGCTCGATGTGACGTTCCACCAGCGCGTGTTCATTGTCGGGCATCGAGTGCGCCGCGATGCCGTTCGCCTGCAGGTGATGGCGCAGCGCCGTGATGATGAGACACTCGATCTCAGCCGCCGGCACGCGGCGGATCGCTCCGGCAGCCACAGGCTTGTTCGCCAGTACAGCCTGGGAGACGTAATAGCGGTAGCGGGCGCCGCGCTTGTTGGTATGGCTTGGGCTCATGCGGTTGCCACGCTCGTCGAACAGGCAGCCGCTCAGGAGGGCGGGCGCGGCTCGCAGCCGGCGCCGCCACTCAACCGCCCGAGCTGCAAGCCTCATCTGCACGGCCGCGAACAGCGCATGATCGAGGATCGGTTCATGGTCACCTTGGTGAGCCTCGCCACGGTAGACCACCTCGCCGATGTAGAAGCGGTTCTTGAGCAGATAGGCGAGCGCCCCGACCCCGAAGCAGCCGCCGCCGATGGTGCGACCGTTCGGTCGATGCCGCGGCTTGCTGCGGATGCCGCGCCGCTCGAGGTCGGCGGCGAGGGCCCGCAGCGAACCCAGCTCAAGATAGTGCTCAAAGATGGTGCGCACCGTCTCAGCCTCAGCCGGCACGATGATGATTCGCTTGTCCACCGCTGCATAGCCGAGCGGAACCGGGCCTCCGACCCAAATGCCCCGGCGCTTGGAGGCGGCGATCTTGTCGCGCACCCGCTCGCCAATCACCTCGCGCTCGAACTGGGCAAAGGACAACAGGATGTTAAGCGTGAGCCGCCCCATTGAGGTCGTGGTATTGAACTGCTGCGTCACCGCGACAAACGAGACCGCCTGGGCATCGAACAGCTCGATCAGCTTGGCAAAATCAGCCAGCGAGCGGGTCAGACGGTCGACCTTGTACACCACGACGATATCGACCTTGCGGTCGCGCACGTCCGCCAGCAGCGTCTGCAGGGCTGGCCTGGCCAGCGATGCACCGGACAGGCCGCCGTCGTCATAGCGGTCCGGCAGCAGACGCCAGCCTTCATGGGCCTGGCTCTTGATATAAGCCTCACAGGCCTCGCGCTGGGCATCGAGCGAGGTGAAGGCGAGGTCGAGGTTATGCTCGCTCGACTTGCGGGTATAGACGGCGCAGCGCGTGAGCTTTCGGACATTCATGGTGCCGCTCTTCTCCCAAATCATCGAGCATGAGATCTACCATCGTCACGCCGTTCGCGTACCGGGGCTGCCGAGACGCCCTTGCGCTGCGCCGGTGGCTTCTTGCCCTCGGCGATGCTCTGCCGCAGCGCATCCATGAGATTGATCACCCGGCTCGGTGCGGCAACCGGGGTGGCCTGCACGACCATGCCGGCCTGTTTGGCCTTGAGGCGAGCAAGCAGCGCCTCCTCGTAGCGGTCGCGGAAGGTTGCGGGGTCGAAGGCAGCAGCCTTGCTGTCCAGAATGTGCGTTGCGAGCGTGAGCAGGTCGGGCGCAGGCGTGACATCCGGCAGGTCGGAAAAGTAATCCCGGGCGTTGCGGACCTCATAGGGGTAGCGCAGCGTG
>VAZL01000669.1 GCA_005883445.1 Alphaproteobacteria bacterium
GGAGGCGGCCGGGGGCAGTCCCGGGACGCCCGCGATCAGGGTGAGCTGGGCGTGCTCACTGTCTGCCAGGTCGATCGTTTGAGCTAGCGCTTCGTCGGCGTGAGTCGAGCCGTCAACGGCGACCAGAATGTTGCGAAAACATCGCGCTCTCCTCTCAGGTCGGTTCCTGCTTGGTAACTGTTCAGGTCTCCGCGGCCGGGGGTTCGCGTTCGTGAACGCTTTCGGCGCTCAGGGTACCGTCGGATAGTTGCCCTTGAGGATTGAGAGGAGGTTCCGAAAGTACGCCTCGGGGCCGAGGTCCTCGATCAGTTTGACGTTGGCGGCGATCCACTCCTCTTCGCTGATCAGTGCAGGGTGGGGCCGGGCAAGGACCGGGGCGATGTTGATCGCGTAGATCGGGTTTCCGACGATGCCGGTCACATCTGCGGGGGTGAAGTCGGGTCGCATCGCTTTGGTTTCAGGCGGCCGCCCAGCGGCGGTAGGCAGCGATCAGGCGCGAGGTGGCTGGGTCCGCGTCGATGTCGATGTCGAGTAGGGCGATGTCGTAGCGGCGGCCGTTGCGCTGGCAGGTGCCGATCAGCCCACGGCGAGCATCGCCCGTGCTGACCGATAGCACCTCGACCGGCTCGCCGACGACGGCGCCGGGGCATGGGAAGTTGGCCTCTTCGTCGAACGCGCCTTCAAACCCCATCAGCACCTCGTCCTCGTCGTTGCAGTCGACGGTGATCTCCCAGATCAAGCTGTCGAGTTCGTGATGGGCTTGGGGGGCTGGGGTCATCATGGTCTCCTTCGGTTCAAGCGGCGGGAGGCAGTCGTTCCAGGAGCAGCGGCGAGCAGCTGCGGATCTCGGGGCTGCGGAAGCGGCCGAGCGGCTGGTGGATGCAGACGGTCGCGGTGTGCTGGTCGAGCTCGGTCACGACGCCTTCGACACCGCGGAGGTATTGGGGTCGGGTGTGGTGGTTGAAGCGCACGCGATCGCCGACATTGAGCATCGCCAGCGCCTTGGCGGAGGTGATCGTCTCCAGCAGCTCCTGGCGTGCGTAGATCGCGTCGGCGATCGCGATCAGATGGGGGTCGAGTTCACCAGCGGCGATCTGGTCGAGCAGCAGCCGCTCGGGTGGCGTTGGCGGGCGCGCCTGCTCGCTGGCCGGCGGGGTGGGGTGATCCAGTTGCCGTGACGCGGCAGGAGTGGCGTTGCCGCGGGCCCTGCGCCGGGATCGCTTGCTCACGGCCCGGGAGTATCGGCCTGGCCCAGGACGGATTCGTCAGGGACCGGCAGCCTGCGGCAGCCACGGCTGGCCGGCCGCGAGCCGGCAGAGCACGTCGATCGGCCTGAGGCCTTGCTTGCGGGCGGTGGAGAGGTAGGAGCGGATCGCCAAGAACCGCTCGGCGCCCTCCCTGGTGCGCCAGCAGCCTGAGATCTTCTGCTGCAGCTTGACCATCCTGATGTCCCGCTCGGCGAGGTTGTTGTCAAACGGCACCCGGAAGTCGTGGGCGAACCGCAGCACCTCGGTCTCGCGCTGATCCAGGCGGATCAGCAGATTCTGCGCCTTGGTCCGCTTGGCCTGGCGACCGTCGGCCTTGGCAGCCAGGGGAGCATTCTCCTCGTAGCCGAGCTTGATGATCTCCCGGTATGAGGCGTGAAGCTCGCAGAGCGCCTTCTGCGTCAGCCGCTTGCGCTCGGCGGCCTTGGCCTGTTCGACGGCGTCCTGGGTGTCCAGCAGCAGGCAGCCCATCGCCAGCGCCCACACATGCCCCTGCTCCTCGGCGGCGATCAGTTCGCGCAGGTGGTGGGCGCCGCACAGCGCGTGCAGCACATCTTCGAAATTGCGATACGGCGCCCAGTTGTCGTGCACCGCCACCCCGCGGAACTCGCCCAGCACGCCAGCGGCGATCATCGCCTCCACCCCGCGCTTGCGATGCGCGGTCAGTAGCGTCAGCGTGTCGGTCGAGGCAGAGTGAATCCACTGAAGGCGCCCGTCGATCCGTCCGCCCGTCTCATCGAAATGCGCCACCTCAGCGCGTGTGAGCTGGGAGCGGATCTCCTCCAGGAACTCCTCAAGCCCCTCGGCGCCCTGAGCGACGAACGCCTGCAGCGTCGCGACCGAGATCGGCGCGCCCGCCCAGTCCGTGAGGATCTCGCTCGCCCGCTCGTAAGGCAGGTGCTGATAGGACACCAAGTAGATCCCCAGCGCCCGGATCCGCGGCCCGTAGCAGACCGGCGCACCGACCCCGGCCGGGAAGCTCGAGCCGGTCAGATGCCCGCACTCACAGCGGCGCACCTGGATCCAGTGCTCGACGCACTCAAGCGCCGGCATCTCGGGCAAGTCGAACACCTGCCGCGACTGCGACTGCTCGATCCGCGCCGCGGACAGATCCCGCCCGCAACACTCGCAGATCTTCACCTCGTGCAGCTCCGTCCGGTCGGGATCCTCACGCCGCTGCAGATGGTGACCCTCATGCCCCGGCTGGCCGCCCGGCTTGCGACCCGACCGCCGCCGCAGACTGCGCTTGTTGTTCTTCTCCACCGGCTGCTTGGCATACCCGTCCGACGACGGCGGCTTGGACGAGTTACACGAGTTCTGATCAAGCCGCGCCCGCAACTCCGCGACCATCGCCTCCAGCTCAGCGATCCGCGCCGCCTGCTCGGCGACCAGCGCCTCCAGCTCGGCATACGACAGACGGCGCGAAACCTCGGTTGCAAGCGGCACGCCCGCAACATT
>VAZL01000670.1 GCA_005883445.1 Alphaproteobacteria bacterium
TTGAGTCGCCAGCTCTGCGCCCAGTAGTGGAGAGAGGTGCCTCCGACCGCGTTCATCATCGGATGAATGAACGGTCGGGGAGAGTACGGTGCCGAGGCGTTTGGCCGATGGGTCGGGATCTCCTGGTTCGCCTTCTGCACCGCTTGCGGCCAAGCGCGGTAATTGTTTCGCAGCTCGTCTGGAGCGAAGTCTCGGGGCGTGAGCCACGTTCCCGCCTCAAGACCGATCACCTCGAGCCCCGCCTGCGCGAGGGGGAGCGCCGCCACGCCGCCGACCGCGCCGAGGCCGACGATGACGACATCGGTCTTCTTCAGATCAACGGCCATGGCTCATCCCTCCCCCTGATTTCGTCCCTGCTCCGTTCTTTACCTTCAAGAACATGTCGTAGTCATATGCCGACCTTTGGGTCGGCTTCTGCTTGGCGCCCATGCGCTGCTGATCAGGCCCCACGGCGAGCCGGACACCGGGGTAGCCGATCAAATCCCAGCCGACGAAGTTCGCATTTCCCCCATAATAGGGATCGCAGAATGTACCCTCGATGGTGTGCGTTCGGAGCAAGTTGAAGAACGCCGCCGAGGTCGGCGTGAAGCCCGTGGCGGTGTTTTTTTCCATGTCGCTCAAGATGCTGTCCTGGTCCTTCGCCGAGAGGTTGGCGAATGGCGCACCTTTCGAGGCTCGCGCATAGGCGTCAACTGCGGCGAGACCCGCGGAGTAGGCAGCGCGTGAAGACGCGAGAGGGCCGGTTAGGGCTCGGTCGATGTAGTGCGCCGCGCGGGCCTCGGCGGCGCCCGGACCGTTCTCGTCGGTGGGGATCAGTCGCGCGACGATTGCCTCGAGCGTGTCCGACTCCGCAGCAGTGAGGGTCTCTAACGACTCCCGCACGGGCATCGCTGCTCGGGCCTGGGCCACCTTCCGCGCGGGCTCTGCTGCTCCGGCAGGGTCGAGTCCTCCCACCTGGACGGTCGCCGCTGCTCCCAGCATCCCCGCCCGCTTCAGCAGATCGCGACGCGAGAAATCGCTGCCGCCGCGCCGTTCCGCAGGCCCGTTCGAGGCCGGCGTAGCCGGCACCGTTGCGCTCATGTTCTTGGGCGAGTCCCTTTCGTTAGGGTGATCAGGTCGAGCGGTATCGTTGACGAGACGCCCGGAGTCATCCGCTTCGCCACCCATGATGTTCCCTCCTCCGCTCGGGAATCGCTTCTTCGGGGCGATGCCGCGAAGACGCTACCCCGCTCTGGGAGAACGGTCAAGGGCGTCGTACGTCGGCTCCAACACGGTCTCTCGATAATGGAATGCGGTGTTGCGGCGCGCAATGGCTGATCGTTTTGGGTCCTAGAACCTGGTGATCTATGGAGGGTTGGCGGGACCAGAAAGCTGATCGTGAAGAGCGGCTCGCTGGCGGCCACAGGTAGTGTCCCGTTGCGGAGTTGCCTGAGGGTGTGAAAGACTCAGAGCGTTTTCAGACTTCTCTTTCAGGAGCCGAACGAATGCCCGTCGATATCGATCAGACTCTACGGCAAGCCATCACGAAACTTCAGCAGGAAAAGCAGCGGATTGATCGTCAGATCACAGCGCTCGAGACGGCCATGCATTCACTCAATGCCGGCGGCATCCGGTCTGATGTTACGCGCGGACAGCCAGCGAAGGGTCGGCAGCGCGGACGGAGACGGATGAGTCCAGCCGAGCGAAAGGCGATCGGCCGGCGGATGAAGGCCTACTGGGCGAATCGCCGCTCCAAGGCGAAGGCTAAGAAGCAGTAGTCGGCATTCGTAGATCACAGTTTGTAACACCCGGCAGCGGGTTGCGCGGAGAGGTGTCGTATGATGCGCCGCGACTTCCTCGTTCTCGTTATTGGTGTCGCCGCATTCCTACTGTTCGGCGGTCACAATTCCGCCTCGGTCCTAGCTGCTCCGCCTTGTGTCCAGCGTCTTAGCGCCTGCCCGGACCACGGCTGCGCGAATGCCGGCACGCCGGATGCGTTCTTGAACGAGCGGAAGAGAACATGGCCCTCGTCCAATCCCGCCACTGAAATAACCCTCGATGACTTCGAGGCTCTCCAGACCCAGGCCGATCGCCTGTTCGGCCACAGGAAACAACTCACTGCGCAGGATCGCGGCCTCCTTCGCCATCTCAAGCTCACGTCATTCCAGGGACATGTGAGCGAGGGGGATTTCGTTCAGGTCGTTGGCTATCTCGTTGGACTGCCGCAGCGTCCGAAGGCCGAGGGACCCGAATCGGTCAACTGCAATCTCATGGATGACGGGACGCACCGAAACAATGACTTTCATATTCCGATCGCCCGTAATCCAGGAGATACCGAATACGAAGGTGTCGTGGTCGAGATAATCCCGCAGAAGCGGCCCGTGGCCTGGAAGATCAATGGGATCCGGCAGATGGCACGCGACCAACTGCAGGTGCTCGTTCGTGGCCAACTCATGTACGACAACAAACACGTTGTGAACAAGGACCCACAGAACGACAACAGACAACCAAAGCGGTT
>VAZL01000671.1 GCA_005883445.1 Alphaproteobacteria bacterium
TGGCGATATCCTCTCTTGAACATGACCTTGGCGATGACATTTCGACCGAGTGTGCTTGGTCGCGACCGCCGCGACAATCCGGGCACAAAATGGATTCGTGAAGCGTGTAGCCCGGATTGAGCCATAAGCGCGTTCACGCGCGTCTTCGACGCGCTATGGCGACATCCGGGTTCTGCTCACCACACCCGACCGCGCATGCAGCATCCCGGATTTCGCCATAGCGCGTCCCGAAGGGCGTACACGCCCGTCCATAGCCCGCGAAGACGGGCGTAAACGCCCTTTAGGTACGGGCTACGGGACGCGCGTGAACGCGCTTTAGGCTCAATCCGGGCTACTTGCTCACTTTGCGAGCGCGAGTTTGTCGACGAGCACCTTCCACTTGCGGAATTGCTCCTCCTGAAACGCGCTCAGGCGCTCCGGCGTGTAGTCGGTCATCGGCTCCATCGCATAGACGCCGAATGTCTCTTTCGTCTTTTCCGCGCGGACCGCCGCGTTGCAGGCCGCATAGAGACGATCGCGGGCCGCTGCCGGAGTTTTTGCCGGCGCGTAAATCGCCGCCCACAAACGCCAATCGACCGCCATATATTCCGCCAGACCCGCCTGCGTCATTGTCGGAGCATCCGGGACTTGCGCAAGGGGCCGTTGCGAAAGCGTCGCGAGCACGTTCAAGCGGTCGCGCAGGCCGAAATAGACCGGCAGCGTTGCCGCGACGAAGGTCAGCTCGCCTGACAGCAGATCCGTCATGTAGGCCGACCCGCCCTTGTAGTGGACGGCCTCCGCTTTGCCGCCGGCAACATGCGCAAACCATGCCCCCATGAAGTGGCCGGGCGTGTAGATGCCCTGCGTTCCATAGGTCACCCACGCCCCGCTTGCGATCTTTTCCTTCAGCGCCGCAATCGAGGCTATTGGAGTCGACTTGGAAGCGACCAACACCGAGTCCAGCGCCATCACGCCGCAGACCGGCGTCAAATCCTTGAACATGTCGTAACCCACGTCGGCGCTGGTGAGCATCGACGTGAGCATCGGCAAGCCTCCGAGCAGCAGCGTGTAGCCGTCGGCCGGCGCCGCGGCGACGGCCTGCGCGCCGATATTGCCGCCGGCGCCGGGCCGATTTTCGACCACGACCGAGCCGCCGAGATTCTTGCTCATCGCTTCGGCGATTAGCCGCGCCACGACGTCATAGGCGCCGCCGGCGGTGAACGGAACGATGAGCCTGATCGGTCGCTGCGGAAAACGGTCTTGTTCCGCCGCGGAAACCGCGGCAATGGCCGCCATCAACAAGCCGATTGAGGCGGTTATGGCGGCTGGGCATCGCCGCCAAAGCGCAAACGCGACCATCGTTTCCTCGCCACAGTTTCTTGTTGTGGGCCACGCGCGCGCCCGACGACGGCGCGGCGATCGCCACCGCTTTTCGTTTTCCGCGCCAGCCTGGCCCGGCCACGTTAATGGCATAATATGATATTCTGGCAGTATGTCAAAATATGACTTTTTGGCTTGCCTGGGCGTCGGCGCGGCGTTAGCGTGCGGCGTTGCTTCCACTTGAAGCGGGGAGCGCTCCTTTGCGCCGCCGTGCCGTCAACAGACCCACAATTCATGTAAGCGGGATGAGCGCGCGTGCTGGTGCGGCGTCATCGCTCCCATCATCGCTTTCAGCTCATTCCGGCGAGAATCGCCGCGTTGGCGTGGTTGACGGCCGGCGCGCATCCTCTGACCGGCCGTTCACGGCGATAAGCAGCCTCGATCGCGTGTTCGACGTTCTCAACCTGTTTTCGGTCGCCAAGCCACTATGGACGGTCGATGAGGCGACGGCCGCGCTGAAGCATTCGCGCAGCACGGTCTATCGCTATATCCGAACCCTGGTGAAGGCGGGGCTGCTGGCATCCGTGGGCCGGTCCTATGGACTTGGCCCGCGTATCGTCGAGCTCGATCAGCAAATGCGGTTGACCGATCCTCTGCTTCGCGTCGCGCAGCCACAGTTGGCGCAATTGCGCCGCCGCCTGAACGCCGTCGTTTTGTTGATGCGGTTGTTTCACGACCGCATCATTTGCATCCACGAGGAGTGGGATGAACGAACCGGCGTTCCCGCTGCCGGCCGTGGCCGCGCCGTCGCGTTCTTTCGGGGGGCGACATCGAAGGTGATCTTGGCGCATTTGCCGACGCGGCGGTTGAAGAGTCTTTACCTCAATCACGCGCGAGACATTGCCAAAGCCTGCTTGGGCGACAGTTGGAACGCTTTCGCCGGCAATCTCCGCGATGTGCGCCGGCGCGGCTATCACATCAGCGAAGTTGGCGAGCTCATGACTGGTGTGTTCAGCATTGCGGTGCCGATCTTCAGCGGCGATCAAAAAATCATCGGCAGCCTGACCGTCTTGCAGTGCACGACCGGGAAGCGCTCGCGTAGCGATGAGCTTCCTCTGGCCGTGGTGCGCAAGGCTGCCGGCGACTTGAGTAAAGCCTATGCGGCAATCGAATCCGGCCGCACGCCCGATACGAAGCTTGCCCGCCAAAAGCTTGCCCGCCAACTCGCGGAACCGCTGTAGCAGTTCGGACAACCGAGGGAGCCAGCCATGGTCAGCGCCGCCGAAAACGAGACACTCACCCGCGTCGGGCCGAGCACACCGTGTGGCGAGCTCATGCGGCGGTATTGGCACCCAATCACCGGGAGCTCGCATTTAAGCAGGAAGAAGGTCGTGCCGATCCGGTTGCTCGGCGAAGACCTGGTGCTCTACCGCGATCTGCGCGGGCAGA
>VAZL01000672.1 GCA_005883445.1 Alphaproteobacteria bacterium
ACAAGATCACCATCCTCGAAATAAAGTCCGAGCGGCTCAAGAACCCGAGCCAGCTCGCCAATGTCACGCAGGAACTCGCCGCCTTGCGCGCCGTGCGTCTCGGCGACGTCGACCGTGTGACGCTCGATAAGCTCGGCGCCGAGCTCAGGCGGGTGAATGCAGAACTTTGGGACGTCGAGGACGGGATCCGCGAATGCGACGCGCGCGGTGACTTCGGCCAATCCTTCATCGACCTTGCGCGCGCCGTCTACCGGCTCAACGACGAACGCTCGCGACTCAAGAAGGCGATCAACCTTGCGTCAGGGTCGCGCCTGGTCGAGGAGAAGTCCTATTCGTTCTATCATTCCAAAGGCGGAGACCACCCATGACCACCTTGCACGATCCCACCGTCTTGCCCGCCGACATCCCGGCACCGCAGGATGACGGCGCAGCGCGGCATCTCACGGGCACAAGGCTTCCTTCGCTGCCGCTCGCGGCGACCGACGGCTCGCAGGTCGATCTTTCGAAACTTGCCGGCCGCACGGTGGTCTACATCTACCCGCGCACCGGCGTTCCCGGGCAGCCGCTGCCGGACGGCTGGAATCAGATCCCGGGGGCGCGCGGCTGCACGCCGCAATCCTGCGGCTTCCGCGACCATTTCGCCGAGCTCAAGCAGCCCGGCGTCGCCCGGCTTTTCGGCCTCTCGACCCAGGACACCGCCTATCAACGCGAGGCGGTCGAGCGTCTGCATCTGCCGTTTCCGGTGCTTTCGGACCAGAACCTCGAGCTCGCGCGCGCGATCAAGCTGCCGACCTTCACGACCTCGGGGATGACGCTGCTCAAGCGCATGGCGCTCATCATCGACGACGGCGTCATCACCAAAGTGTTCTATCCGGTATTCCCGCCGGACAAGAACGCCGAGGAGGTGATGGCCTGGCTTCGCAGCGCATAGGGCGGTTGAGCTGAGACGATGGTCGATCGCGCCCCCAGCCTTCGCGGGGCCGAGCGGCCGTCGATTCAATCGCCGAGGAAGGCGCGCGCCGCCGCGAACACGTCTTCAAACATTTTCGGCGTCAGCACGCCGGTGCTGGTGTTGTAGCGCGAGCAGTGATAGCTGGCGAAAATGCGCAGCCGACCGATTTCGTGCGAGGCGCCATGGCCGAACGGCGCCGCCGAGCGGCGCTGGTTGAGCGCGGCGAGCGTGCTGTCGTGGGAAATCCGCCCGAGCGTCACAATGGCGCGCAGATTTCGCATCTCGACGATGGTCGCCTGCAGAAACGAACGGCAGGTTTTGACCTCGGCTGGCGTGGGCTTGTTTTCGGGCGGCACGCAGCGCACCGCATTGGTGATGCGCGCATCGACGAGCGTGAGCCCATCGTCCGCTGAGGCCAGATAGCTGCCGCGGGCAAAGCCGAAGCGTTTGAGCGTGTCGTAGAGGAGGCCGCCGGCGAAGTCGCCGGTAAACGGCCGCCCCGTGCGGTTTGCGCCCCTCAGACCGGGGGCCAAACCCACGATCAGCAGACGCGCACTGCGCGGACCAAACGATGCGACCGGCGCATTGAACCACTCCGGCTCGCGGCGGCGCCACTCCTTCCGGAACGCCTTGAGGCGCGGGCAGAGCGGGCAGTCGCGGCCGGGCTTGCCGGACGCATCGGCGTCGCGGTGCTCAGTCTTCGAAATCGTCGTCATCGAGGGGCGCGCCCGCGCCCGCCCGCTGCGGCGCCGTCGAGCGCTGCAGGAATTGCGGGGTGTGGCGCTCGCGCGGCTCGCGCGCTTCGCGCGCCGCGCGCTCGGCCGGGTCGCGGCCGATCTTGGGCTGCAGCTCGACGATGTCGAGGAAGATGTCGGCTTGGCGGCGCAACTCGTCGGCGACCATCGGCGGCTGCGTCGAGATGGTGGAGACCACGGTCACGCGCACGCCGCGCCGCTGCACCGCCTCGACCAGCGAGCGGAAGTCGCCGTCGC
>VAZL01000673.1 GCA_005883445.1 Alphaproteobacteria bacterium
TTTGGACCCTTGGCAGTATCTGGGCATTGATCGTCTCGTTCTCGCCGATGATGCCGTTGAGTTGCAATAAATAGGCGACTACGGCGTACACCTCGTCATTGGTCAGAGACTTCGATTCATTAAGCGGCATCGCTCGCCGCACGTAATCGAAAAGCGTCGTGGCGTAGGGCCAGAAACTTCCGACTGTTTTGACCGGCGGCTGATCGCCCGCGAGCGTCCCGCGCCCGCCGACCAACGCATCGTTTGGCTTGCCGGCTCCCTTCTCGCCATGACAGACGAGGCACTTTGCGGTGTAGACGGCTTTGCCCTGTTTGGGCATCCCACTGCCAGGCGGCAGCCCTGCGCCGTCCGGGCCGATGCTGATGTCCCAGGAGGCGATTTCTTCGGGCGCGGCAATGCGGCCAAGATTCGGGTTCTCGGCGAGTGCTGCGTTGGAAACAACGGCAAGCACCGAAGCCGCCGCGAGGAGATGGCTATGCGTAAACATGTTTGACCTCCCCATTCTCGGCAATGCCCCAGCTCGTGATCCCATTGAAATGGTAGAATGCCTTCGTGCCGCGATTGGCGATGAGCTCGGCGCGCGTCGGCTGGAGATAGCCGGTATCGTCCGTGGCGCGGCTTTGCAGGACGGCCGGTCCGCCGATCCAGTGCCACGCCATGCGGAACCGCGTCAGCGCCATCGACAGGACCGGTTGCTGCAGCGCTGCCGGTGCCCAGCTCTTGCCGCCATCGGCCGAGACCTCGACTTTGCTGATCTTGCCGTAGCCCGACCATGCGAGACCGGAAATCTCGTACAGACCTGGCCCTTTCATCGTCAGGCCCGGTGAGGGTTGCGTGATCACCGATTTGGCCTCCATCGGGAAAACGAATTGCAGTGATTTGCCGTCCGGCAACAACATCGTGTACTTCGAGGTCTCATCCTTCGTCATCGTAGGACCTTCGGTTACCTTGATTCGCCGCAGCCATTTTACGTGCATGTTGCCTTCGTATCCGGGCAACAGAAGTCGGATCGGATAACCATTTGATGGGCGGATGCGTTCGCCATTCTGAAAGAGTGCGATCAGCGCGTCGTCCATCGCCTTCGCGAGCGGTACGCTGCGGCTCATGCCTGCCGCGTCGGCGCCTTCCGCCAAAATCCACTTCGCCGTGGGGTCGACGCCGGCCTCATCGAGCAGAGTCGAGAGCTTCACGCCGGTCCATTCCGCGCACGACACGAGACCGTGAATCGCCTGAACCCCGACCGGTGCAGGCTCCTTTTGGTACAGCAATTGGCCGTTACCGCCACATTCGAGGAAGGCGACGCGCGACTCCCGCGGGTAGCGTCCCAAGCTTTCCAACGTGAAGACCAGCGGGCGCTTGACGAGGCCATGGATCAAGAGCCGGTGGGCGTCTGGGTTGATGTCGGGAATGCCGCTATGAGAACGCTCGAAATGCACGCCATTGGGCGTGATCATACCGTCGAGCAAATGATGCGGCGTGCGCGACGCGCCGGTCCCGGTGGTTCCGGGCAGCGACGCAAATGTCCGCGCGACCTTGCTCTCGAATTTGGACGGCTGGCCGTAGCCGACGAACGGCGATCCCGGAAGCTTCATCCACGGCTCGATCGGCAGCTCCCCGGCTTTGCTCGGCAGCGCGCCGCCGATCGCCGCCGCGGCGGCGCCGGCGCTGAGAAACAGACGGCGATCGAGAAGGCCGTTTCCCGCGACCGCGTAACGCTCGGACGGCACCGACGATCGATTGTTCCGCATCACACTCCCCTCGGTTGACAAGTCGTAGCCCGGATTGCGCTGCGCCATCCGGGCTACACGCCGCTACGGGCCGTTCTGGCGATCGAGATGAAGCCGGAGAGCCTCGACGATCCGTTCGGGCGCCAGACCCGGCGGAAGGAAGTCAATATAGCGCCCGTCCTTGCCGACCAGATAGATGAAGCCGGTGTGATCGATCGCATAGCCATCGGGCCTGGCCACGGCGGACTTCGCGAAGAAGACCCTGTAGGCGAGCGCCACTTTCTGGATCGCCGCGGCAGGTCCCGTCAGGGCGACGAGCCGCGCGTGAAACGACGAGACATAGTCGGCGAGCACCGACGGCGTGTCCCGCTCGGGGTCAACGGTAATGAACAGCGGCTGCACGGGGTCGGCTGCCATCCCCAGCTCATCGAGCGCCAGCGAGATCGCCTGCAGCTCGGTCGGGCAGACGTCGGGGCAATGGGTGTAGCCGAAATAGATGACAACGAGCTTGCCGCGAAAATCCGCATCGGTGCGGCGCTGGCCCGTGTGATCGATGAGATCGAACGGACCGCCGACCGGCTCGCGCCGAGTTACCAGCGCCTCGATGAGCGCCGTC
>VAZL01000742.1 GCA_005883445.1 Alphaproteobacteria bacterium
TGAGGCGCGCGAGGTACAAGGATGGATATCCGGTTTTGGGGTACCCGCGGATCCTTGGCCAAGCCTGGTCGAATCACGCTGCGCCACGGTGGCAACACGTCGTGTGTTGAGGTGCGGGGCGACGACGGCACGCTGATCGTCCTCGATTGCGGCACCGGCGCCCATGGATTAGGCCAAGCGCTGTTGTCCGCCGGGCTGCGCTGCGACGGACACCTCATGATCACCCACACGCACTGGGATCATATCCAGGGGTTCCCCTTTTTCGCACCACTGTTCGTGCCCGGCAACACGTGGGACATCTATGCTCCAGGGGCGCTCGGACGCCAGCTCGAACGGACGTTGGCGGGTCAGATGGAGTACAATTACTTTCCCGTCACGCTGGCGCAGCTGGCAGCGACGATTCGCTTTCACGATATCGCCGAGGGAGAATTTGCGATTGGTGAAATGCGCGTCACCACGCAATATCTCAATCACCCGACTCTCACGCTGGGCTATCGCCTGCAGTCCGGCGCCAATGTGGTTGTGTATTCGGTGGATCACGAGCCGCATGCCCCGAACCCGGCGGCAAGAGCCGAGGGTGAGCCACCGAGGCACAAGGAGGACCAGCGTCACATCGATTTCCTTGCGGACGCGGACCTCGTCATTCACGATTCTCAGTACACGATTGCGGAGTATCCGCAGAAGACGGGCTGGGGCCACACGCCCGCCGAGTGGGCGGTCGACTACGCGGTCGCCGCGCGCGCCAAGCGACTGGCTCTCACCCACCATGATCCGCTCCGCGATGACGAAGCGGTCGATCGCGTCGTGGAGATGTGTCGCCGGCGCGCCAGCGCTGCCGGGAGCGGACTCGAGGTTTTCGCCGCGGCCGAAGGGCAAGAATTGCGGTTCGTCGAACGCGCCGCCAAAACTCCGGCAGCGGCCCGCGCGCTGGAGCCGGCGAGGAAGGTTGGTCCGCATACCATTCTCGTCGCCGATGATGACCCTACGATCGTGCGTCTGCTCACGCTCGCCCTCGAGCAGGACGGATTCCGCGTCGTGACCGCAGGTGACGGCGAGGCCGCGCTGCGCCTTGCCCGGCTCGAGCACCCGGACTTGATCCTGCTCGATTGGCAGATGCCGAGCGCCGACGGGATGGAGGTTACACGCCGACTTCGCAGTGAGACCGATCCTGCGCTGCGCGACGTGCCCGTCGTGCTGATCACGGCACAGTCCGGGCCCGAGAACACGGCGGCGGGATTTGCCGGCGGCGTGACCGACTATCTGACCAAGCCCTTCCGGC
>VAZL01000743.1 GCA_005883445.1 Alphaproteobacteria bacterium
CGGGCCGCTTCAAAGCCGGGCTGGGTCGACACGGCGACTTCGACAAGATTCGGTGATGGTGTCGCAACGGCGGGGACATAGCCATGGCGAGAAAGCTCGTGTCATCCGGCTCCAGCTTCGAGGCGGACATCGGCTATTCACGCGCCGTCGTCGATGGAGATTGGATTTTCGTTTCCGGCACGACCGGCTTCGACTACGCTACGATGACAGTTTCCGATGACGTCGTCGCTCAGTGCGAGCAATCGATGCGCAACATCGCGTCCGCGCTTTCGCAAGCTGGTGCGTCGATGGCCGATATCGTGCGCGTGCGCTACATATTGCCGAGACGCGAGGATTTCGAGCGCTGTTGGCCGGTGCTCAAGGAGTATCTGGGCAACGTGAGGCCTGCCGCGACCATGATCCAAGCGGGCCTGTCCGATCCGCGCATGAAGATCGAGATTGAAGTGACCGCACGGCGCAGCGCCAAATGAGCATGAAACTTCCCCGCCGCACATTCCTGCGTCTGGCCGCGGCCGCCGCCGCGCTGCCGGCCACGCCACGCGTCGCTTGGGTGCAAAGCTATCCGTCGCGGCCGGTGCGGTTCGTCGTCGGCTTTGCGCCCGGCGGCGGTGGCGACCTCGCCACGCGCCTGATGGCTCAGTGGCTCTCCGAGCGGCTCGGGCAACAGTTCGTGGTCGAGAACCGGGTCGGCGCCTCCAGCAATCTCGCCACCGAGCAGGTGGTGCGCGCGCCCGCCGACGGATACACGCTCATCCAGCTCAACGTGGCGAACGCCATCAACGCATCGCTCTACAGCAAGCTGAGCTTCGACGTGTTGCGCGACCTCGCCCCGGTGGCGTCGTTCATGCGGGTGCCCAACGTGATGGAGGTCAGCCCGACGCTGCCAGTCACGACGGTTCCCGAATTCATCGCCTACGCGAAGGCCAATCCGGGAAAGGTCTTGTTTGCATCCTCGGGCGTCGGCACGACGATTCACATGTCCGGCGAATTGTTCAAGACGATGGCTGCAATCGACATTGTGCACGTCCCCTATCGCGGTCTCGCGGCGGGCGGCTACGCCGATCTCATGACCGGCACGGTGCACGTGACCTTCGACAATCTTCCGCCCTCGATCGAGCTGATACGCGCCGGCAAGCTGCGCGCGCTCGCGGTCACCTCGGCGACGCGTTCGCAGGCCATGCCGGAGCTTCCGACCGTGGGGGATTTCCTGCCGGGCTATGAGGCGAGCGCGTGGTATGGCATCGCCGCGCCCGCCGGCACGCCCGCCGCCATCGTCGAGACGCTCAACCGCGAACTCAACGCCGCCTTTGCCGATCCCAGGATGAAGGCGCGGATCGCCGAGCTCGGCGGCACGCCGCTGCCCGGCTCGCCCGCCGATTTCGCCAAGCTGTTCGCGGCCGAAACCGAGAAGTGGGCCAAGGTGGTCAAATTGTCGGGCGCGAAAGCGGATTGAGCCCTCACGCCGCGTTCCAATCGGGCCGGATCGGTCCGGACACGCCGTCGAACGCGCCCTCGCCGAGTTCGCAGACGAGGAGCCGCGCCGGGTCGACCGGCCCCGGCATGGTGGCGCGGCCCTTGGGAATGCGCTTGAAGCCGGACTTGCCGTAGTACGGCTCGTCGCCCACCAGCACGACCAGCCGGTGGCCCTTGGCCTTCGCCTCGGCAAGCGCGCGCTCGATCAAGGCATAGCCGACGCCGCGCTCGCGAAACGCCGGCTCGACGGTGAGCGGTCCGAGCAGCAGCGCCTTGGTCTCGCCGATGCGAATCGGAGACAGCCTCACCGAGCCGACCAGCAGCGTGCCGATGCGCGCGGTGAACGACAAGTCGAGCTGGTGGCCTATGCCTTCGCGCAGCCGGTAAGCCGACTTGGCGTAGCGGCCGGGGCCGAAGGTGCGCTCGTGCAGGCGCTCGATCGGCACCGCGTCGTCGGCCGTTTCCGGCAGGATGGTCAGCGAGAGGTCGGTCATTTGCGCCCGAGCGCGCTTAGCATTTGGCAGGCGCAAGGTCCATTGCCCGGCACGCAACCTAGCGCCGATTGCGGGGAGAGGTGAAAGCCTGCGCGGTGATGATTAGATAGGCTACGGGTCGGGCAAACAGGAACGTTCGGCATGGGTCTTCTGGTCGACGGCGTCTGGCAGGACGAGCAGCACATCGCGCGCACGCCGGGTGGGCATTTCGTGCGCCCGACCACGCGCTTTCGCAACTGGGTGACGGAAGACGGCAGCCCCGGCTCGACCGGTGAAGGCGGCTTTGCCACCGCGCGCGGGCGCTACCATCTCTACGTGGCGCTGCCCTGCCCATGGGCGCACCGCATGGCGGTTCGGAACGAGCCCCGGCACCGTTCCCGACAGCGTCAACGGCGCGAGCGAGCTCGCCGAGATCTATCTGCGCGCCGATCCGCGCTACACCGGCCGCGTCAGCGTGCCGGCGCTATGGGACAAGGAGCGCCGCACCATCGTCAACAACGAATCGGCCGAGATCATCCGCATGCTCAATGGCGCCTTCGGCCGCTTCACCAATGTGCGGACGGACTATTATCCGCCGGCGCTGCGCGAGGAGATCGATCGCGTCAACGCGCTGGTTTACGAGAACGTCAACAACGGCGTCTATCGGGCAGGGTTCGCCACCGCGCAGGAGGCTTACGCAGAGGCGTTCCGCGCGCTCTTCCGCGTGCTCGACGAGCTCGAGCGGCGGCTCGCGCGCCAGCGCTACCTCGCGGGCAGAGACATCACCGAAGCCGACTGGCGGCTGTTCACCACGCTCGTTCGCTTCGATGCGGTCTATTACAGCCACTTCAAATGCAACCTGCGCCGCATCATCGACTATCCCAATCTCTCGAATTATCTGCGCGATCTCTATCAACAGGGAGGCGTCGCCGCGACCGTCAACATGGACCACATCAAGCGGCACTATTACGGCAGCCAGCGCCACGTGAACCCGACCGGCATCGTGCCGCTGGGTCCGCAACTCGACTTTTCGGCGCCGCACGACCGCGGCAGATTTGAGAACTAGAGTGTGTCTGCGGCCAAACCGTCGCCGTTTCTCAGACGCTCCGTGCCGGCCGAGTCGAGCCGTCCATCCGCGTCGATGACCACCCCATAGTCGCGCCGCGCGTCCTGCGCGGTGATAAAGCCGTCGCGCACGTCGTCAAGGACGCGCTGCGGATCGCGCGTGCGCGGATCGCCGATGCCGCCGCCCCCCGGCAGCTCGAGGCGAATTGCGTCGCGCGGCGGCACGGTCTGCCGTCCCTTGGGCCGGATGGGCCGGCCGGAGCGCAGCGCCACCGTGCCGGCCGCGCCCGCGCCGCCGCCGTCGCGGCCGCGCGCGGGGTTGTGCACGCGCTCGAAATTGCACAGAAGCGC
>VAZL01000744.1 GCA_005883445.1 Alphaproteobacteria bacterium
GTCGAGTGAGCGTGCGCGCGTCTCGAAGGATGAGGACGGCGGGCCCTCATGCTTCGAGACGCACCGCAGCGGACTTGGGCCATGGAAGCGCCTGCGCTCGGGTTCCGCTGTGATGCTCCTCAGCATGAGGGCGAGGGGCGCCGCATTTTGTCAAAACGAACCCAACGAGCATTTTGGCCAAACGAAGCCGAGCGGGGAGCATGCGCGCGAGCGAAGGACCAACCTGCGGCTGCACGAAAGAGCGCCGGGCGTAGTTTCATTGTTTCCGGCCTGTTATTTACAATGAGATTTGCAACCCACACGTGCCGGTCGCATTGAGCGCTCAAGATTTTGCCTGCTTGCTGCAGCTGTCATCACTGGTCGTCGATCCATCCCGGGCAGCGCTTCGCCGTCGTGTCGAAGTGCGTGTGTTGGTGCGTCTGTTGCGCTGCCAAACAAACCGCGGCGGCCGCATTCAACGCTGTTCTTGGTGCGACAGCCGTGCGCGTTCCATCCGCGTCCACGGTTTTCTGTGACGAAGGTTGCGCCGCTGGTGGCATGCCATCGCGGTCACCTAAGAGGATTGCGCGGAGGAACTTTGCGTCCTGGTGGCTCGATTGTCGCGGCGGAGGCAAAGCCTTATGACTCGCGCGTGACATGACAGCGACTCACGACAGCGGCGCAACCCGCCCCGCCCGATGGCTTGACGGGCTCAAGCGCACGCGCTTCGTGCTTGCGGCGGCGGCGCTCGCGTTCGGCGCCTTGTGGCTGCTCGGTGCGATTGCTGCCGCTCCGGCGCTCGCCGGCTTCACGCTCATCGCCGCGGCGGTCCTGATCGCGACCGCGAGTGCAGAGACGACGCCGGCGCTGCTGCCGAGAGATGAGCCGCGCGCGCCGCGCATCGGCGATCCGCTGATCGAGGCGGTGTTGGCCGGACTGCCGGATCCTGTGGTCGCGCTCGACCATCGCGGCGACGTGGTTGCGCTCAACGTACGGGCCGCCGCGGTTGCACCCGCGCTGCGGCCGGGCGAGTCGGTCTCGCTCGGGCTGCGCGTGCCGGAGGTGCTGGAGGCGATCCGCCACGCGCGCGCGAGCGGCACATCCCAACGCGCCGAATTCTTCCAGCGCGTGCCGTTCGACCGTTGGTACGAAGCCATCGTGACCCCGATATTGTCGAGCGGGGCCGACTCCAGGCCCGGCCTCCTGCTGCTTGCGTTCCACGATCTCACGCCATTGCGGCGGGTCGAGGAGATGCGCGCCGACTTCGTCGCCAATGCCAGCCACGAGCTGCGCACGCCGCTTGCCGCGTTGTCTGGGTTCATCGATACGCTGCGCGGCTCGGCACGGGAAGATCCTGCGGCGCGCGAGCGCTTCCTCGCCATCATGCAGGTGCAGGCCGACCGCATGGCGCGCCTGATCGACGATCTCCTGTCGCTCTCGCGCATCGAGCTCAACGCGCATCTGCGGCCCGACAAGCAGGTCGATCTCGGCGCCATCGTTCGGCAGGTCGCCGATAGCTTGCAGACATTGGCGCGCGACCGCGACGTCGAGGTCAAGGCGGCTGGGACCTCGGCGCCGTTGTTCGTTCCGGGCGATCGCGACGAATTGATCCGCGTGTTCGAGAACCTCGTGGAGAACGCGCTGAAATACGCGGCGTCCGGCAAGCGGGTGGACATCGCGCTGTCCCGTGGCGAAGGGCCGGATGGCAAAGCGGAAGCGCGCGTTGCCGTGCGCGATCGCGGTCCCGGCATCGCTCCCGAGCATCTGCCGCGGCTGACCGAGCGCTTCTATCGCGTCGATGTATCGGAGAGCCGCGCGCAAGGCGGCACCGGGCTGGGCTTGGCGCTGGTCAAGCACATCCTCAACCGCCACGGCGGCCGGCTGACCATCGAAAGCGTGCCGGGGCAGGGGGCGACATTCACCGCCCACCTGCCCATCGCCGAGGCCGCGGCTGGAGGAGGTTCGTGAGCATCCCCAATGATTTATGACGCGACCGCAGAATCGTGCCGACGCGCGCGATGGCCTGCTGCGCCTGCGCCGAAAGCTGATCGGCGAATGTCCGGTTGATCGTGGTCGGCGCTTTGCTAACCTTGCACCTTCGGCAGGAGAGGGCGTTGAAAACCTTTCATAAACTCGTCGCAGCGGGCGTTGTCGCTGCGGCTGCGACGGCGCCCGCCATGGCTGCCGATATTTCCGGCGCCGGTTCGACCTTCGCCTACCCGATCTATTCGAAATGGGCCGAGGCCTACAAGAAAGAGACCGGCATCGGGGTGAACTATCAGTCGATCGGGTCGGGCGACGGCATCTCGCAGATCCAGAACAAGGAGGTGACCTTCGCAGGCTCCGATATGCCGCTGAGCGTCGTCGACCTGGACACGGATGGTCTCTTGCAGTTTCCGATGCTGACCGCCGGGGTCGTGCCAGTGGTCAACCTCGATGGCATCAAGCCCGGCGACCTCGTCCTCGACGGTTCGACCTTGGCCAGGATCTTCCTGGGCGAGATCAA
>VAZL01000745.1 GCA_005883445.1 Alphaproteobacteria bacterium
GAATTACGCGCTCTATCAGCACATGAGCGTGCGCGACAATCTGGCCTTCGGGCTGCGTAACCGCCGCGTGCCCGACGCGGAGATCGCGGCTGCCGTCAGCCGCGCCGCGAGGATTCTCTCGATCGAGCCGCTGCTCGACCGCCGTCCTTATCAGTTGTCGGGTGGCCAGCAGCAGCGCGTGGCGCTCGGCCGCTGCATCGTACGCAACCCCAAGGTCTTTCTATTCGACGAACCGCTGTCGAATCTCGACGCGCAGCTGCGGGCCCAAATGCGGCTCGAGCTCAAGGAGCTGCGGCAGCGGGTTCCAACGACCTCGATCTTCGTCACTCACGACCAGACGGAAGCGATGACGCTCGGCGACCGGATCGTAGTCATGAAGGAGGGCTTCGTGCAGCAGGTCGGCACGCCGCTCGAACTCTACCGCAGACCGGCAAACCGGTTCGTGGCGAGCTTTATCGGCTCGCCGTCGATGAATTTCATTACCGCCGACGTGACGGCGGAAGCCGACCATTTCCTGCTGGCCTGCCGGGGCTGGCAGTTCAGGCTTCCGATCACGCGGTTTCCCGATCTCGGTTCGCGCGTGGGCGGATCGGTTTGCATCGGCATGCGCCCGCAACATGTTCGGCTGGGAGCGCCCATGAACGACAATCAGATTGCCTTCAAAGGCGCCGTCATGGTCACCGAGCAGCTCGGCGACGAGCAACTTCTTGCCATTCGCCTCGGTGACGGCGAGATCCGGATCGCGGGCGTCGATCCCGATTTGACGCTTCCTGCCGGGTCGGAAATCGAAGCCGCGGTTGCAACCGAGAACCTGCATTTCTTCGACGATCTCGAGAAGACGCGTTAGGCCCGCTCGTTGCCGACATCATCCATTTGCGAGGGGGCGTTTGCATCGCGCATAGTGCGTCGCTGACCCATCGCGAGGAAACCGATGCTCGACCTGCTGCAAGGAATTCGGATCATCAGTTTCAATCATTTCCTGCTCGGCCCCATGGGCATTCAGGCGCTGGCGGACCTCGGCGCCGACGTGATCGCGGTCGAGGCGCCGGAGGGAGCCTGGCAGCGCCACTGGAGCAGCGGCGACATCTGGCACGACGGCCAGGGCATGCTGCACTTGTGCAGCAACCGCAACAAACGCAGCGTGGCGCTCGATTTGAAGGCGCCCAAGGGCAGAGCGATCGCGCTCAAGCTCATCGACGGCGCCGACGTGGTGGCCGAGAATTTCCGCCCCGGTGTCATGGACAAGCTCGGCTTCGGCTACGACACCTTGCGGGGGCGCAAGCCGTCTTTGATCTATGCGTCGGCGTCCGGCTACGGACCCGACGGTCCTTATGCGCAGCGGCCCGGTCAGGATTTGCTGGCGCAGGCGCTGTTCGGGGTCATGGCGATCACCGGGCAGCAGGCGACCGGCCCTCGTCCGGTCGGCGTATCCGCGGTCGACCACCACGGCGCGGCGCTGTTCGCGATGGGAATCCTTGCCGCGCTGGTGCGCCGGGAGCGCACCGGCAAGGGCTGCCGCGTCGACGCGAGCCTGATGCAGGCGGCGCTCGACCTGCAGGCGGAATCGCTGGTGGCCTGGCTCAATGCGGCGAACCGGCCGGCGACCGTGAACGCGCGCCAGCATATCGCCGGCTGGTACTACCCCGCTCCGTATGGCGTCTATGCCACGTTCGACGGCCACGTCGCCGTCTCGCTTTGCCCGTTGCAGGCGCTCGCTGACATCATCGAGGAGCCGCGGCTGGCCTCGTTCTCCGACAAGGATGCATGGACCCGGCAGGACGAGATCGGCGAGTTGATCGCCGCGCGGCTCAAGACGAAAACCACCGAGGACTGGAGCCGGCGCATGGAGCACGCGCAAATCTGGCACGCGCGCGTGCAGGACTATGCCGACCTCGCACAAGATCCGCAGGTCCAGCACATGCAGGCGTTGGTGACGGTTGAAGGCGCGGGCGAAACCGGCGCGCCGGTCATGTTGGTCAATCATCCGGTGCGCTACGACGGCGAGGCGGCGGCCATTCGCCTGCCGCCGCAGCAGCTCGGCGCGCAGACCAGGGAAGTGCTCGCCGAGCTTGGCCTCGGCGCGGCCGAGATCGCGGCGCTCGCGCGCGACGGCGTGGTACGCGTCGACGAGATTTGAGGGGAGCGCAGTCGCCATGCAGGACTTCTACGTCAAGCTCGGCGACACCGTCACGTTCGCCAAGACCGTCGGGGAAACCGACATCTACCTCTTTGCCG
>VAZL01000746.1 GCA_005883445.1 Alphaproteobacteria bacterium
CATTCTCAACCGAAAGCGAGTATTCGAGTTTGCGGCGGCGCATCGGCTGCCGGCCATCTATGAATTCGACTTCCTCGTCCGCGAAGGCGGCTTGATGTCATACGGTCCGGATCAGGACGAAACCTTCGACCGCGTGGCAGCGCTGGTAGATCGCATTCTCAAGGGGGCGAAGCCCGCGGAACTGCCATTCGAGCAGCCGACGCGCTTTCGCTTCGTTCTCAACCTCAGGACCGCAAAGTCACTCGGCCTAGCCGTCTCGCCTAGGCTGCTCGCGCAGGCCGACGAGGTGATCGAATGACGAGGTGATCGAATAAAGGCTGCCCCGCTTTCCGGATTTGTGAACGGTTTCGGATGCCGGTCCCATGACGACGGCGCCACATACTCCGGGGCCGGCGTAAACCAGAGCGGCCCGGCAACTGGGGGATCGAAGCGGCATCATGACCAAAGTGCTATATGTCGAACACAACGACGACAACCTCTACATGCTCAAGACGCGGCTTGAGCTGCTCGGTGATTTCGAGGTTCTCGCGGCGGAGGACAGCGAGAAGGGCTGCAAGTTGGCCGTGACCGAGCGCCCGGACTTAATTCTGATGGACCTCGAAATGCCAATAATCGACCGCTGGGAAGCCGTGCGACGCCTGAAGAACGATCCGCAAACGACATCCCGATCATCGGCATGTCCGCGCATGCGCTGGCCAGCGAGCGCGAGAAGGCCATTGCAACGGGGTGCGATGAGTTCGATGCCAAACCGATCGAATTCGAGCGTCTGGTCGCAACCATTCGGCGCGTGCTTGCGAACCCAAATAAATGTTCCGACCGTGCTGCCAACCAAATTCAGGATCAGGATGGCGCGCCGCCCATCATGCGCGCGAGCTTGCGCGTGATGGCAAGGCCCAGCCCTGTCCTTCCCGAAAATCATATCCGCGCGTATTTATGATGCAAGCCGGACAAGATTGGTGTGGCGATGATGGTCCCAGATCGCTCGACGGCTCGTCTTAGAGGGACGTCCTTGCCCAACCCCAGGTGTGTGCGCGTATATGAACGAGCGGGACTTCCCTCACGAACGAGGGCACGCTGTGTTCCGCCCTTTTGTTGAGTGGCAGTCTCTAGGGCCGCCGAATCTTCAATGTCCTAATTTGCCGCTGATCGGTTGCGCATTTCTGAGGGGCGCTTTGTTGCGCGAGCGATAAGCTCGTCCGTTCTGATCACATTTTCCGAGAAGCGCCCGGTTCCCTTTTGAGCCATGGGCGCCCTCTGGACATGCATAGGCGGCCGAGCCAAGCGCCGTTCTTCGTCCTCAGGAATGACTGCCCTCATCCACTGACAGGCTGCTCGCAACGCCCACGCGCGTATCTTGGTTCGTGCGTAGGCGTCGTTAAAGGGCTTGATCAGCCAGTCCGTAACGCCCGCCTCAGCGCGCGCCTGATTTTCCTGTGCGGCGACCATGACCACGGGCACCTGATGCTCGCGATCGTTCTCTTGCTGGCGGATTGCGCGGCACATTTCCATGCCGTCGATACGAGGCGGGTCGTGCTCAAGTATCGCCAGCGACGGGCGGTCTTTCGCGATGAGCGTTCGCGCTTCATCAATGCTTGAGAAAAATTTGGCGCGAATGCCCTCGGCTCGAATGATCTTGGAAAGGGCTGCTGCCGTCTTTGCGTCCGCGACACCGAGAAGCATGGACCACTCGGTCAGCGCCGGCTCGATGGGCATCTCGGCCTGAAACTCTCCGGCCGGACGCGTGGAGCCTTTCGCGGGGGACGGCAACATTTCTGATGTCACAGATTCGGAGAGATAATCACCACTCTTGCGAACTTTTTTGGGCCATCATGCTTCCGAAACGAGAAAATCCCGCCCGTGTGTGGCGTCACTGGCGGGGTCTCCATGGGAAGATTAGTGGTGCCCAAAGACGGTCTCTCCGACCTGATTCCAGGCTTCGCCTTGATCTCCCGCCCATCGCACAACATTCACGAATCGCCGGCCACTGAAAGCGTTGCGGGATGTCTGAGACAGGAGTGTCTTTGCCGGGCAGTGGGCCAGCTTGGTTATGGCAGGGTATTGACCAGCAACAGCTGCGGCGCATAGTGCCGGAATGCCTGCAGGATGGAATGTCCGGGTCACGAGTTTTGATTCCGAAGGGAAACCCGGAAGTGTGCGTTACTTCCTTGCGTATGAGCCTGACAAGGAAAGGGCTGTCGAATTGGTTCGCAAGAGGGTGCCCGTGAACAAAGGGGAGGAGGCCGAAGCTGTCGCCGAGGTAGCCGGGAACGAACTCGTCGGCCAAAACATGAGGCCGGGCGACGTAAGACGGCATGGCTAAACATCCCAAGCGCCCCTGCG
>VAZL01000747.1 GCA_005883445.1 Alphaproteobacteria bacterium
CGGCATCGGCGCGCCACGCAATACGCCGGCCGAGATCGTCGACACGCTCAACCGCGAGATCAACGCGGGCTTGACCGATCCGAAGATCAAAGCGCGGCTGGTCGAGCTGGGTGGTACGCTCTCCGCCGGCTCGCCCGCCGCGTTCGAAAAGTTCATTGCCGACGACGCCGAGAAGTGGGCCAAGGTGATCAAGTTCGCCGGCGTGAAAGCGCAGTGATGCCGTCAGACCGGCGTTTCGCCCTTGAGCATGAGGCGGTAGAGGTAGCGGCGCTCGCGCATGTCGTAGTCGGGGTTGGCCTGATGCATGACGCTGCGGTTGTCCCACAGCACCCAGTCGCCGTGACGCCACTTGTGACGGTACTCGTATTTTTTCTGGGTGGCGTGCCGCATCAGCTCCTCGATCAGCGCCAGCGCCTCCTTGTCGTCCATGCCGACGATGGCTTCCATGCGCACCGGATTGAGGAACAACGCCTTGCGGCCGTTCTCCGGGTGGGTGCGCACCAGCGGGTGGACGCCGGGCGGCGGCAGCTTGCTGCGACTTTCCTCGGTGATTTGCCCGAGCGGGCGCGGGCTGTATTTGCTCTGATAGACATGAACCGCCTTGAGCCCGTCGATTCGCTGCTTGGTCTGCGCCGGCAGGTCGTCATAGGCGTCATGCATATTGACGTATTGCGTGTCGCCGCCGCTTGAGGGCAGCTCGACGGCGAACAGCATCGTGGCTTTGGGCGGGCGCGGGTGGTTGGAATGGTCGGTGTGGAAGGTCTCGCCCGGGATGATGCGCCTGCCGTTCTCGATCTGGTCGTTGGACACGTAGTCCACACCGGGGTGGCCGGGGACGTGGCGCTCCCGCTTGTCGTGGAGCTGAATCTCGCCGAAGACCTGCGCCGCGGTTTCGAACTGGTCCGCCGTGAAGCGTTGGTCGCGCATCACCAGCACATGATGTTCGGCGAAGGCGCGGCGCAGGTGGGCGCCGGTATCGGTGTCGATCGGCTGCGTGAAGTCGAGGCCGATGACCTCGACGCCGGTGCGAGCCGTCAGCGGCGTGATGGTGAATGACGCCATCGCATGACCCTCCAGGCCACGGGTTCGTCGACTTGACGCTAGAGCCGGCCGTCGGGAGGGTCAAGCAGCGGCAAAGGCGCCCGATTATTCGATCCGTCCTGCCTTACTCCTCGAACACCGCCACGGCGCGAATCGGCGAGCCGGTGCCGCCGCGCCATTTGAGCGGCAAGCCGATGAAGCGAAATTCGCCTTGGCCGATCAGCGCCTCGAGGTTGCACAGGCTTTCGATATGCGTGATGTCGAGCTCGAGGCACGCCTTGTGCACGAGCGAGTTCACGACCCCCATGGGTCCGGGACGCATGGAGTCGATGCCGAAATGCACGATCCCTTGGCGCGCCAGCCACTCGGTCGCCGCGACGTTGACGCCCGGATTGTCGGTCGAATAGGCGGGGGTGGGAAAGGTGCGCGCGTGATGCCCGGTGCAGAGCAGCACGGTGCCGCGTTTCGGGATGGCGCTGCCCGATTTGCGCACCGCCTCCTCCAGCTGCGACGGCGTGATTTCGGCCTTCGGCGCGATGTGGCGCAGATCGAGGCAAATTCCCTTCACGTAGCAATACTCCAGCGGGTACTCGTCGATCGGCGTCCCGGTCATGCCGAAGTGGCGGGGAGCATCGATGTGGGTGCCGCCGTGGTCGGGCATGGAGAAAAACATCACGCAGTTGCCGTGAACGTTTCCAGACTCGACGAAGGACTCCTCGTGGGTTTTCCAGACGCCGTGGATGATGGGCGGCTGTCCCGGATAAGTGGGGGTGCGATGATAGAGTTCGCGGCTGAGGTCGATCACTCGCATGGCGCTTTCCTCCCTCGATTTGCGGTGCGGCCGAGGAGCATTCGAGTTGTAGCGCATTATTCAAGGTGAAGCGACGACGCCCGCAACCAGCTCCTCGCGCCGCCGCTCATGCGCCGGCGAGATGTCCGCCCACGCCCCCGACGTTAGGCTCCACGACGCGGAGCGTGGCGAGAAACTCCATGCCCGTGGGTGGCGCGTCCCTGGCGCGCTCGCAGCCGCTCGATTAGCATTGCGGCTTCACGCCGGCCGTTGAGAAGCCGACGAAGCATCGGGAGGTAGGGTCATGGATCGACGCCGCTTCATTCGTTCGGTGGCCGCGGCAGGGGCCGGAGCAACCCTGGCAGTCTCGCATCGTGTCGCATGCGCCGAGGCAGAGGTCGCGGCCACGACCAAGCGCTTCTCGCAGCAGCGCTGGGCGCTCGACAACATCATTCGGGCCAATGGCATCGACTGGGATCAGCCGCGATCGATCTATTTGTCGGCGCCCTGCGGCGTGGAAGCCAATGCGGATTTCGCGGCCATTCGCGCGCGCGTGCAAAAAATGGCCGACATCGGCCCGGCCTTCGAAAGCACGGCGAAACGGCGCGAGGCCAAGGCCCGCGCCGCCGAGGCCGACGGCAATGCGGTCACCGCGCGCGACAATTGGTACATGGCCGCCATTCACTACGGCTTCATAACAAGAAGCGGGAATGCTTTGCCAACTATGTGCGGCTCGCCGACCACAAGATCGAAGCGGTTTCCATCCCGTTCAAGACCAAATCGATTCCAGGCTGGTTTCACCTGCCGCCCGGCTACAGCGGCGGCAAGGTACCAGTGGTGATCGCCATCCCAGGCATGGACAGCTTCAAAGAAGTCAATGTGGCGCTGGCGAACGACCGCTGGATGCAGCGCGGCGTCGCGGTTTTGTCGATCGACGGACCGGGGCAATACGAAAGTCCGCTGCTCGCCGTTTACGTCTCGATGCAGAATTGGATCGACGCCGGTCCCGCGGTCGTCGACTGGCTGTTGCGCCGGCCTGAGATCGACGGGCAGAAGATCGGAGTTTCGGGAGCAAGCTTCGGCTCGTTTTTTGGAACGATCCTGACCGCCAACGAACCGCGAATTTCAGCAACCGCGGTGATTTCCACCTGCCTTGAGCCGGGATGCCACACGATCTTCGAGGAAGCGTCGCCGACGTTCAAGAAGCGCTTTATGTGGATGTCGAACTACATCGACGAGGCGAAGTTCGACGAGTTCGCCAAGACTCTGACCTGGGAAGGCCATGTTGAGAAGATCCGGAAACCTTATCTGGTGATCGCGGGCGAGGCCGATGAGCTAAGTCCTCTTGAGCATACCGAGCGCATGGTTCGTACCATGTCGGGCCCGCGCCAGTGGTCGCTGATTGGCTCGTCGCGCGGCTCAACGGCAAACCCGTCAGCAGCGAACGCTGGTTCGTTGAGGCGACCGGACGAATCGTGAAAACTGCGCTTTGAGGACACGCTCATGCTCCATCTTATGCTTTGCTTGGTGGCGGCGGTTGGCCTACCCGGGCTCCTTGCCGCGACCTCCCTACCCGTTCGTGCGCAATCGCAGCTCTACGCCGAGGCCAGAACCGAGAGTGCTTTCGCGTTCTATGTCGGCGGACCGACCGCGCCTTGGGAGGCGAAGGCAAAAATCTTCGAGCAGCGTTATCCCGGCATCAAGGTGTCGATCACGGGGGGCTTCTCCAACGTGCTCGACAAAAAGATCGACGAGCAGCTCAAGGACGACAAGCTCGAGGTTGACGCTGCGATCTTCCAGACGTTGCAGGACTTCGTGCGCTGGAAGGCGCAAGGCCACCTTCTCAGCTACAAGCCGCAGGGCTTCGATGCCATCGACGCAAGCTTCAAGGATCCGGACGGCGCGTTCTATGGCACGATGGTCATCGCCATGCCGTATATGGTGAACACGGAACACGTCAGCTCAGCCGACGTGCCGGACTCCGCGCTTGATTTTCTCAAGCCGCAATTCCGCGGCAAGGCGGTGACGCCCTATCCGGCGGACGACGACGCCACGCTCTGGCTGTTTCATCACGTGGTGCGGAAGTACGGCTGGGACTGGATGGACAAGTACATGCTCAACAAGCCGAACTTCATCCAGGGTCATCTCGGCCAGCAGCGCAGCGTCGCCTCCGGCCAAAACATTGTCGCCATCGATTCGATCTTCAACATCACCGAACCGATGAAACAGGAAGGCAAGCCAGTGGCCTCGCATTTCTCGACGGTGGATGCGACGCCGATCTGGCCGCTGACCGGCGCGATCTTCAAGAAGGCGCCGCATCCGAACGCAGCCCGGCTGTTCATGGGATGGTTGCTGGAGCCTGAGCAGCAAGCCGCCACCGGCAGCTGGTCTGTGCGGGGCGACGTGCCGCCGCCGGCCGGCTACAAGCCGATCTTCTCCTACAAGGTGGTGAACGATTACCGGGACTTCCTGACCAACGAGGCGCAGCTCATCGACCTGCGCAAGCGGTTCGAGCATTACACCGGTCCGGTCGTCAACGTTGGCGGGGTTCGATAGGCGAAGCGCTCCCTGCATGCCGGGCGTGCATCACTGGCGCAAGATGAGGCCAGATCCAGGTCAGCCCCCGCTGATTTCATTTCACCGCGCAAGGGCGCGCGCTCGACGCGTGAGCAACCGCACGCGCTGCACCGCCTTCGTGATCATCGCGAGCGATTTCCGTGAACTGTGGCATTGCGATTACAGCCAGGAAGCCGAATTCAGGATTTACTCGCCCAACGGGGGACTCGCGATTCGGCACTGGGGGGCGCCGCAATGGGTTCGGCTCGGATCTCGCGCTCGCATTGGCTCGCGCTTGCCGGTCTCGTGGCAACGCTGACGATTGCCGCTGCCAGCTGCGATCCGGCGGAAGCGCGTGTCAAGTCCAAGCGTGACCATCACCGCCCACGCGCGATTCACGGTCCCAATTATCATCCGCCCTATGCCGACATCGTCGTCGATGACAAATCCGGCTTCGTGCTGCACGAGGTCAGTGCCGACGAACCGCGCCACCCGGCATCGCTGACCAAGATCATGACG